>PQXD01000087.1 GCA_003194485.1 Deltaproteobacteria bacterium | reverse complement strand
GTCTATTTCTTTTCTGATATATATGATATGCTTTTGAGGTATATTCTCTATCTGAGTTAATATATAACGTCCATGAAATTTGGACATTTTATGGTTCGGGAAGCATTTTTCCAACCATGTCGTCTTCGCGCATGATCTTTTCACCCCTTAGCACTGCCTTGCTTACCGTGGAAGGGGAAAGGCCAAGGACGCGGGCCACCTCGGCGCAGCTCAGCCTGAGCTTTCGCACCGCAAGACAGCAGAGAACCGTGCGGGCTCTTGCCGCAGTCTGTTCCTTGGTTCCGCTCTTGAGACCTTTCAGGCTCACATCGTATTCCGCTGCGACTTTCTTCATGAGTGAATCAAGGGTGAGCCCCTGCTGCTGAAGCCTTGTTCTCTCCGAGAGTTCTTCCTCGGCCTTCTTGAGAACGCGCTCGACAAAGTCACTGCTTCCGAGAATACGCTCATCCGCCTTCATGCGGAGACCCTTCCTGCGGAGAGCGGCAAGCGCCGCCCACCCGCCGGCGGAACGAACCAGACCGCCCCCCGTGAGATCCGCCCCTTTTTTCTGCTTGAGACCTTCGGCAACAAATTCCTCATACGCCCTTCGGGCCTTTCTCAGGGTGGGAGCGAAAAGGCTCAATACGCAGTCCGTGTCCTGCCAGTCGTTTTTCACCTTTCCCATGAGAACGGCGTGGCCGCTGTATTTGTACGATTTGAGCTTCGAGAAATCTTTGATCATCCGTGCCCGGATCGGATTCAGGTGAATGTACCGGACGAGTTCGAGCAGATACGGATCCTCTTCGCAGAGAATGCTCTTGTAGCGGTTCTGGAAGAGATGGCCATGTCGTCTATGCCTGCGGTTGAACTGCTGGGCGTAGCCGGTGAGCAGACGCCTCATGACCGTTGCAATGGGAACGGTTCCGGTTCGAAGAAGCAGGTGGATATGTTATGTGAAGCTCCGGATTATGTGAAGTTAGGTTTCCGTCCATAGAGAATCTCCCCGCCATTTCGGCCTGATTCACAGGCTCCCATCGATATTACTACACATAATTGCGTGCTATGACAATTCC
>PQXD01000086.1 GCA_003194485.1 Deltaproteobacteria bacterium | reverse complement strand
AGAAGCGGTTTGCCTTTTGCAGGGTTTCGATCGCGGGCCGGATTGCACTGCCTCTCCGGTCTGCGATGAGTGAGCTTTGAAACCCGAAAAAAGGTAACCGCTTCAAGGCAGGATATAACGGGTTCACTGAATATTTACTTTTACTTTGATAACACTGAATCACTAATCATTATTAGCAACCGTTCACAGGTTCAAAGATGGGAAGGGTTTTAGGCTGAAGTGTTCAAGGGTTCATTGAATGCATTATATTGAATATAACCCCTCAATTCCTCAATCACCAAATCCTTCACGTCCATCACGTTCGGCTGCCATCCTGGCGGGCGGTAAAAGCAGGAGATTTGGCAGCAACAAGGCCCTGGCCCCCTGGCTTACCGGCCATGTTATAGATGCCGTGGCAAAGGCGGCCATTGGCGCGTGCCTGGAAGTTATCATTATAGCTGACGAGCCTGAACCATATTCCTATTCAGGGCTTCCTGTTTTTCCGGATATCATGCCCGGACTGGGCCCCTTGGCCGGGCTTCAAAGTGCGCTCCGCCATGCAAAGGGAGAAAGGGTACTTTTACTGGGATGTGACATGCCGCTTTTGAATTCGGAATTGCTCAATCTGATGTGGGAGATTCCTGCATGGGCTCCTGTTGTCATACCTGTCACACCCCATGGTCTTGAACCACTGCATGCCATCTATCATAAATCCCTCCTCCCCATTGTTGATCACCGAATCAATTCCGGTGACTTAAGCCTTAAGTCTCTGGTGAAAGACGTGCCGTGCCGAATTGTCAGTCCTGCTGATATCCTAAAAGTATGTCCCTCCTTTGAATGTCTCTCCAGTATAAACACGCCCCGGGATCTGGCAAGGCTGAAACGGCATTATTCGTCCGTAGAGCCTTTTGCATAATTACCACCATTTATTAAGTCCCCCAATTTCTCACTCTTCTTAAGAGCGTGTCCCGTAAATCATATCAGCCGAAGATTTCGATTCGGCCAAATTTTGGCCTTATGCCCCTCTGGACTTTCTGGAAATGCTGATTATTGAGATTCATTGTCATAAGAGCCTTATTCC
>PQXD01000085.1 GCA_003194485.1 Deltaproteobacteria bacterium | reverse complement strand
ATTGCTGCTGCTGTTGTTCCGGGACAACCGCTGCCTCAGCCTCAGCTTGTGCCTGCGCTTGCTGCTGCATTATCGCCAAGATTCGCCTTTTCTGAACCTCTTCCTCGTCAATCAGCCCGCGAGCTGGGGCACCCGCCACACTATAAGCATACCGCAGCAAATAATCCCAATCCAGGTTCATTGCCGTGTCAGGATTTGCCTGGAGTATGGGGGCTACACCTTCAATTGCCTGATTCAGGCCTCTGCTCTCAAACAGCTTTTTCTGAGCCACAGCGAGGGGGCCAAGATACTCTATATCAATTTTTCTCCCGACTAAGCCTTCAGGGGGTGGTTCGAGTCGTCCTGCGTTAAATTCAATGTTGAACGCACCTTCGATCACCTTGTCCAAAAGCTCATTCGTCAGACGCCCTACGATGTTCCCTAAGATTGCAGCTTTCTCGCCCTGCCGCTCCACAACTTCTGTGGCGGTCATAGCCCTTTCCTGATGGGCAAACATCAAGAAAAAGTCAATGCTAAAGAAATCTCTAACGCTCTTCTGTATCTGCTCCTCCCTGTCTCGACCAATTGGGAAGTTGATCCCAAGGTTAACCGGGCTGATCTTGTTCTCAGGGCTATCAAAGTAGTTAATTCCGTTGGGGGTCAGATCGACATCCGCATTTATTGGCACATTCATCGGCGGCTTAACTGAAAGCTGTCCAGCCTCGAGCAAGCTCTTGCGAATGCTATTGAGTGTCTTAACTGTGGGTAAAGACATCATGGCCGGTGAATATCCATAGACACTGTCAGGGTTCTTGATGCAGCGCCACACAATGTAGGGGAAGAAGTCATATTTGGATTCACGGACGATCTCCCCTTTCATTTCATGGTACCACACCGAACGCCAATGATCCCCATCCGGAACTACCGCATGGATAAATTTCCCACCCAGATTTTTGCAACCAAATTTGTCGGTCGCCTGTGCTTCTGTGTAGGTATCCTGACGGAATACAGTTTTGATCTGACCATAACCGTCTTCATCTATCCATATGCGCGGAGGTGACATAACCTTGTAAAAGATTGACCTGTCACCCAGATTTTCCTCGAAATAGAGGATTCCCGTTCCAAAGGTAATCCCATCAATCAGGAACTCAACGACCT
>PQXD01000084.1 GCA_003194485.1 Deltaproteobacteria bacterium | reverse complement strand
TTACCTTTTTCCGGGTTTCAAAGCTCACTCATCGCGGACCGGAGAGGCAGTGCAATCCGGCCCGCGATCGAAACCCTGCAAAAGGCAAACCGCTCCTGCGGCAGGGCACGGATGGCAACTTCCACAGCGGACCACGGGTTCACCGGATATTTACCTATATAGTAATAATTTAATAAAGATGCCAGGCAAATATATGTCAACCGCCTTCATTGTTATTATGGTACAGATAACAGCCACACAAAATTGGTGTTCCTAATAGCGGTAATCTACTATATATTGTATATATTTCCTTAGGTTGAGCGTTCAACGTTCACGGTTTCCGGTTGAGGCCCTGCCTGGCTGTTAACAAAAGGATAACGCATCAATAAAGAAGGTTCACCGTTCAAGGTTCAAAGGTTGTCAACCCTGAACCTGGAACCTGGAACCCTTGTAAAGTAAACTATAACCTTTGAACCCTGAACCTGGAACCTGGAACCTGGAACCGATCATTTTAGGTATTTATTCATGGTTCTGCTGTAAAAATGGATCTTGCAAAAAACAGGGGCATATATCAATGGCAAATTTAATGGAATCCAGCCGACAGGCTTCATCAAATACGGACAGTACCCTTCCGGATACAGACCTGCCGCTGACTGACAACGCACTTGTTGTATTGGCCTGCAGATATCTTAAGAAAGATGAGCACGGCAGAGTTGTTGAAACGCCCGAAGATATGTTCAGGAGAGTGGCAGAGACAATTGCCCGGGCAGATTTGTTGTACGATGAGAATGCCGATGTGGACACCCTTGCCGGGACCTTTTATGAGATCATGACCTCCCTGCGGTTCATGCCCAATTCGCCGACCCTGATGAACGCGGGCAGGGAGCTTGGACAGCTTGCAGCGTGTTTCGTGCTTCCGATCGAGGACTCCATTGAGAGCATTTTTCAGGCGATACAGCATACCGCCATGATTCACAAGAGCGGAGGGGGCACGGGCTTTTCCTTCTCGCGCATACGTCCCAGGGGAGACAGGGTCAAATCCACGCACGGGATCGCAAGCGGCCCGATCTCCTTTATGACCATATTTGATGTGGCCACCGAGACCGTCAAGCAGGGCGGTGCCAGGCGCGGTGCCAATATGGCTGTTTTGAGAGTGGATCACCCTGATATTGAGGAATTTATTTTTCCATGCGCCAGGTCTAAAACCTTCGCCTTTCAGGCGAAAGGCTTCAGCAGTTAAGGGATCGTGGTAAACTTGCTCATGGGAGGTTATCGCCATAAGCAAAGAATATCGCAAGGGGC
>PQXD01000083.1 GCA_003194485.1 Deltaproteobacteria bacterium | reverse complement strand
CGGATTATAGCTTCTGAAATTGTAGTTCATGAGGCCCTCAAAAAGCAATTATCATGTTGAAATTATATAATATTTTACCGAATTCGGCCTCATTTTGCAACTAATATTTGCGGGACAGACTCTTATGCGGGGCACGGTCTTGAAAAACCGCCGCGCTGTTTGCCGCCCCCTGCACCCAATTGTGGTACGCCCGGCATGGGCGTGAACTTATGAGGTTAAAGTCCCCTGTACGTGAACCTTGCTACCTGATTTTTGAGGATAGCGAAAGTACCAGCCGAAGGCAAGGGCGTCACCGTGAGGTGGTGGTCCCTGTCTGCCGACAGGCAGGTGAAGGAAGCCGGAGTACAAAGCTATGAGCCGACCTGTCTGCGCGCACCGCACAGGCAGGCGAACAGAAACGGCATACAAGGTCCAGTCTCCGGATAAGTCAGCACAACATGTCAAAGCCCTGGGTTCAGGAGATACGGTAAATGGCGCGGCTGTACAGTGGAAGTTCACGTCCTTATCCGGGGAGGCCTGTCTGCCATGCGGGATGTAGCTTTCCTGGTGAAATTACCGGCAGGGGCTACCGGTACCCAAAGGTCCCGGCTTTTCCAGGAAAGGGCTTTCGCCTGGAGAGGAGATACGAACCCAAGGAAAGCAGACAGGGCAGGGATCTGTCCAGCGCCATGCAGGGCAACCTGTGTGATGACCGGACAGGAGTCAGCAGAGGCCATAAGCCCAATGCCTGGGGTAATACCCAGGACATGGTGAAGGGCCGAACCTGTGTAAGCAGGGAGGAGCCAAGCGGGCTCGACATGGCAATGAAGCCGACCGGCAGAGCCAATTCAGTCGGCGCTTAGCTTGTAGCCAGCCCTGGGAGGTATGAAAATACCTTTTAAAACTTACCGGGAACCGCACCGTGCGGACCCGCATGCGGTGTGGTGTGGGGAGGGGGAGAGAAAAACTCCCCCTTACCCGATTAACCCACATCTTTAATCATTCGCTCATATTCAGCATGAGAACCAATCCAGACCCAAATGAAATCATAGCCATCTTTTATAGCAAGAGCCCTATGATTAATTCCCACTCGAACTGACCAAAAGTTGCCAACCTTCTTAAAATGCAAAGAGGGATGGAGGGGATCCATTTTGAGTAGATCAAAATTCCTCCTGGCTATCTTTTGTATGTGTTCTGGAAGACTTTCAAATAGCTTCCAAAAACGGGTGGTAGCCTTGTGCATTTATAATTCCTTCAGCTTCTCATCCGCTTTTTCACCAAAAGCTTCTTTGACCAGAAAATTTAACTTTCCCGATTTTGAGTCTTCTTCAATCTCCCTGTCCCACCTTTCCCAATCTCTTTCATAAAACCATTCCCTCAGCCGGGCAAATTCTTCCTTTGAAAGCGATTCAATGGAGGAAAATATTTCTTCAACATTTGGCATGGTTTATTCT
>PQXD01000082.1 GCA_003194485.1 Deltaproteobacteria bacterium | reverse complement strand
GGGTGGAATAAGGCTCTTATGACAATGAATCTCAATAATCAGCATTTCCAGAAAGCCCAGAGGGGCATAAGGCCAAAATTTGGCCGAATCGAAATCTTCGGCTGATATGATTTACGGGACACGCTCTCATCTGTGGAATATAATCGCCGCGGATCAGGAGCGAGACCGGAGGCAAACTTGTTTGCCGACGGGATCGTCTGCTGCAGCCGCTGGTGTACGCCCGGCATGGGCGTGAACTTATGGGGTGAAAGTCCCCTGTATATGAACCCCGTTCCATCATTTTATGATGGTAGCGAAAGTACTAGCCGAAGGCAAGGGCGTCACCGTGAGGTGGGGTCTGAAGGAAGCCGGAGTGCAAAGCTATGAGCCGACCTGTCTGCGTGCACCGCACAGGCAGGCGAACAGAAATAGCATACAAGGCCCGGTTTCCGGATAAGTCAGCACAACATGACGAAGTCCTGGGTTTAAGGAGATAGGGTAAATGCTGCGGTTGTGTAGCAAAGGTTCACGTTCTTATCCGGGGAGGCCTGTCTGCCATGCGGGATGTAGCTTTCCTGGTGAAATTACCGGAAGGGGCAACCGGTTCCCAAAGGTCCCGGCATCTTCTGGAAGGGCTTTTGCCGGAAGATGAGATACGAAGCCAAGAAAAGCAGACAAGGAAGGAGATATCCAGCGCCATGCAGGGCAACCTGTGTGATGAGCAGGCAGGAGTCAGCAGAGGCCATATTAGCCTAAGGCCTGGGGTAATGCCCAGGACATGGTGAAGGGCCGAACGTAAAGCAGGGAAGGAGCCTCAATGAGTTCACATGACATGAAGAATCCGACCGGAGGAGTGAATATGCGGCACGTCATTGAATCGCCCGCCCCAAATGGTAACATGCTGGAACGGGTATTTTCCAGGGAAAACCTGCGTTCAGCCTGGAAACAGGTTAAAGCGAATAAGGGAGCCCCCGGAGTTGATGGAATTTCCATCAGGGAGTTCCCGGCATTTATCCGTGACCGATGGGAAGACACCCGTGAATCTTTAATGGAAGGAACTTATGATCCTTTACCGGTCCTGCGTGTTGAAATACCCAAACCTTCCGGGGGAACTCGGCCTTTGGGAATACCGACCGTGCAGGACAGATTAATTCAACAGGCAATAGCCCAGACACTGACGCCTATATTTGATCCGTATTTTTCGGAATTCAGTTATGGCTTCAGGCCTGGGCAGTCAGCTCATGATGCAGTAATGAAGGTGTGTGAGTATATCCGTCAGGGTTATAGCATTGCCGTTGACATGGACCTGTCGAAGTTTTTCGACTCCGTGAATCATGATGTGCTTATGCACAGAGTGACACGGAAAGTTCGTGATAAACGTGTATTGCGCCTGATTGGAAAATATTTGCGTGCCGGGGTGGAGGTAAAAGGCCGTCTGCAAAGCACCCGTAAGGGCGTTCCGCAAGGTGGTCCGCTTTCACCTCTGTTAGCTAATATCCTTCTGGATGATCTTGATAAGGAGTTGGAAAGCGTGGTCACAAATTTGTCCGATACGCTGATGATGGTGCGCCACGAGCACACTCGATATAGTTGAGATGTGCGCAACTGCACAGAAGATGAGGGTTTGGCCCCTCGAAGCCGGCTTGCAGGAGCAGGCTTCAAACCGCCTCAAGCTGCTGTGGTAAAGAGC
>PQXD01000081.1 GCA_003194485.1 Deltaproteobacteria bacterium | reverse complement strand
CTTCAAGACCTGATTCCCTGACTCAAATCGAAAGGGATCCCCTATGGCGGCAAGCACTATGGCAGAGACATCAGGACCAAAGCCAGGTATGGAAAGCAGATATTTATACTCTGGAAAAAGAACACATATCTCTATGACCTTTTCATTGATATTGCCTATGGTTTCCCTTACCTGTTTTAATGTATCAACCAGGATCCCTGCTTCAAACTCTGTTGCTGTTCCTGCTGAACAGCCAACAGAACTATGTGCACTGTCCCAAATGGCCTTTAAGCGCTGGTGCTGTATTAATCCCCTGTCCCGTGTTGTTACCAGGCGGAAAAAGTCTTCGTATTTCATTTTTGCAATCTTAACCCCAGTTTCCTACTTATGGAATGAGCATTATGCCAATAATACCACAGCTACCTGTTTTTTCAATGAAAAATGGCATGTCGTATCCCTGGTATGTTGTATACACTAACGCATGTCAGAAAGAGATGATAGAGTGAGATTCAGGGATGAGCAAGCTTGTAGATATCGAAAACGTTACACAGTTTCTTTTGTAGGGATGAGCATTCAGACAAGACGTACTCAGCGCGAAGACGGCCCCGAGTCCGTGTAGGTTGAGATTGGTAGAGATTGATGACCTCCTTTATACCAGTCAATTCTTCGAAGAGAGCTGGTATCGTGAGCTTGATGCCTGCCTGAGCGGCCTTTCGTTGAAGAAGAGAGCTCAATGTCAGAGCAAGGACGCAATAGAAAGCATGAACCCGCAATTTCTGATCAGTCCAATGGAAAGCAGGGGAAAAGCTTACCCAGTGAGGATCCTTCATTTGCTTGAAGGCATCCTCTACATGGAATTGGGCTCTACTGCCAAGGATAATTTCCTCCGTAGACCAGTCGTGATTGTCGGTACACAGGATGCGTTTTCCGAGACGGGTACGTTTAAGATCTCGATAGGCCTCTGAGTCGGTCCAAAAGATGAACTCCAGACGGCCTTCGGATTCCATAATCCGTGTTTTGAGGATATCAGTGATGTACTGGCCGGAGGTAATGGAGCTGAGCAGTTTTTGAAGCGATTCACGTGTGTAGCCCTTACCCCTTGCTCCGGGTTGCTGGCTGCGATAGAGCTTGGTGCCCAGTTGCCGGAGGGCGGCACGTTTTTTTCGTAAGGCCATGGTAATTCCAGCAATTTGTCCTGCAAGAAGTCTTTCGCTTCGTGTGATCACTACCGTACGCTCCTTGCCCCAGATTTCTTTTTTGGTCCGGTAGGCGATTGTCCCCTTCAAGCGAGGTTCTGAGAATGACTGGAACTTCCGGAGGGGCACATTGAGAAGATCCTTGTGATGGGTCACTGTCAAGGAGGTGATGAAGTGGTAGGCGCTCTCGTCGACTTCCTTCATATTATTCTTTGAGGTGTTGCCGCCATCAAAGACGAGCGTAATCTGTTGGCACTCCTTGGCAAACTGACGATATCGTGTAATAAGGCTTTCAGTCACGCCTGCGAACATAGTCGGATCATTCTGATTACCGGGATAGATATAAGAAAGAAGAGGCACGTGAAAGTCCATACTTACCAGAAGAGCCAGGCCGAGAATACGCAAATCCTTCCGTTTGCTCTTGGCGTGTCCTCGCTGAGGCAGGTCACATTTTGTCTGGGTATTGATAAAGGTATCGAAGTTTATGGCGTCGAACAGCAGTGTTCGCAGATCAATCTTAAAATCTTTGATCAGACGGCCTGTGAGTTCCTCTTCGATGGCGGAGATGGTCTTTTCATCCAGATAGCTCATATGGTCCCAGAAGCGTTGAGGCGCCAAGGAGCGTTTGGAT
>PQXD01000080.1 GCA_003194485.1 Deltaproteobacteria bacterium | reverse complement strand
GCTATTAGCGCAGGTCACGGGGACGCTGATGTTTGTCTTTCTTCCGCCGATTATACTCATATCTTTATACTCCTGTAAAAGTGTCTTCTTCTTCTTCGTTTCCTTGGTCTGTCACAGATGAACTGTCGCTTAGAGCCATCTCCTGCTCCAGGCGACGTTCTGCTTCTTTCATGCGATCGCTCAGATCGTCAGAAACTTCAATGCGAGTAAGAAAATCTCCTTCACTCTTTGCAAGATCGGAAACTGCACGAAGCCTGTCAGCCATAGATTGTTCTTTGTCAAGAGCGACTTTAGTCCAGAATTCCTGCCGCTCCATGCGGTTCATGATGTGACCTCGTACGCGCTTCTTTTCTTTAGCTTTTATTAACTTCACGATCTCAGGATTTTGCAGATTTCGATGGGCAATGACAGCCAGCGCTCTATCGCTACCTTTGTAGCCAGCATTCTTTGCCGACCTCGTGCCGTTACCGTCAAACACCTCAACGAAGCGTTTCTGCAAGATTGTTAATCCTTTGACCTTTGGCATTTCTTTCTTCTATCTCCTTTTTAAAAAACAAAAAGGTATGTCTTATTTATACCTGACATACCTATTCTTTCCAGCGAGCCCTACGGCCTCTGCTATCAACATGTATAAACCCTTTTTTGGGATAAACGCCGATGCCGCCATCACGAAACGCATCAACCTGTTCAGCGAGCTCAACCATCTCATTCAATGTCAAGCCTACTATTATAATATCTGCAGCCCGACCTGCCATATGTTGAGAGCCAGGCGCCCCACCTATGGCATAGTTGTGATTAAAGCAACGAAACCCTGAGTTAACCCAGATAGGCCGACCAGCCAATGCCCTTAAACGATTAAGAGCAATCATAAAATCGCGATCCATGAGGGCCACACCACAGCAAGGGCATGCGAACTCCTCACAAAGGAAATGTTCCCCAAACCTTGGCTTCATAGGCTCTTATCCTTCCTCTCCACCATCATAACCAAGCAAAGCATCCAGAGCACGAACAACTGCATCGTCCCAGACTTTCTCCGGATCATCGATAGCCTGAATCAAGAGATCGCGCAGCCCTGCACCATAAAGAGCCCCTATCATATGCATTATCAACTCAGCCTTCATGTTCCCCATCTCCTTCTTTACCTTATTAAAAAAGAACATTGCTTTACTTCCCCTTTTTCCTGCCCCCACTCTTTTTACGTCCCATGCCATAGCACGCCGCTACCGAGCGCTTAACGGATTCTTTTGGGTGCTCTTTCCGGCGAACTTTAACGCATCGTGCAACGTATTTTTTGAGTGGCTCTCCGCTTTTCCTTTTTGGCATTATAAAATAATTCTCCTGGTTTTTTCTCTCATCCTCTATATCTAATTATAGTAAAAAATACAAAAAAAGTCAAGAAAAAAATTCAAAAAAGTGAAAAAAGTTTCCCGCGACTGTTCTCACCCCATTTTTGACTTTCCGAGGCTGCACAATTACACTGAACTACAAGCTATTATACAGTGTTTCGCGTTGTTATTTTACTCTCATACGACAGCCCCTCATTTTACTCTGCTATCCTGCATTTTGCTCCGTTATTCTGAAATGTCATGCTCAAGATCGTAAAGTCTGGTCGACGTTTTTCGCGAAAATCAACTCCGTTTAACGTAAAATCAGCGTTTCAGCGCCTCAAGAAAATAACGTAAAATGCGGGTTTCGGGCGATTCGACAAAATTGCCAAGCTTCAAAATCCTCATGAATAAAGGGCTTTAAGATATGGTTCACTGCGACCAGCCTCAAACGACGAGAGTTCGTCAAGGGGTGAGCCAAACCGAAACGCTAGAGCCATCAAGGATACGGCGGACGTGGTTCACGTGGATCACATCGGCTTATATAATAATATGTGATCTACATGATGGGAAAAGGTCGTCGGTCAGGAGAGGAGACC
>PQXD01000079.1 GCA_003194485.1 Deltaproteobacteria bacterium | reverse complement strand
CTGTGGAAGTTGCCATCCGTGCCCTGCCGCAGGAGCGGTTTGCCTTTTGCAGGGTTTCGATCGCGGGCCGGATTGCACTGCCTCTCCGGTCCGCGATGAGTGAGCTTTGAAACCCGGAAAAAGGTAAACCGCTCCAAGGCAGGATATAACGGGTTTACCGGATATTTACCTATACGGGAATAATGACCATAAAAATCTACAATACGTTTACCCGCAGAAAAGAGGTATTTGAACCCCTGACTCCGGGATATGTGCGCATGTATGTATGCGGCATAACGGCCTATGACCGCTGCCACATCGGGCATGCCCGCTCGGCGGTAGTCTTTGACGCAGTGGTCCGCCACCTGAGACACAGGGGATTCGAAGTAAACTTCGTAAGGAATTTCACTGATATTGATGACAAGATCATCAACCGGGCCAATGAGGAAGGAATTTCGCCCGAAGCCCTTGCGGAAAGGGAGATAAAGCACTTCTACCAGGATACTGACGCACTGGGTGTGCTCCGTGCCACCACAGAACCGAGAGCAACCAGGCACATCCGGGAAATTATCCAACTCATAAAGACATTAATAGATAAAGGCCGGGCTTATGCTTCAGGAGGTGATGTCTACTTCTCCGTGCGCGGTTTCCCCGGCTACGGGGCCCTGTCCGGAAGAAATGTGGAAGAAATGCGTGCCGGGGCCAGGATAGCCCCCGGAGAACAGAAACAGGATCCCATGGATTTCGCCCTGTGGAAGGCCGCAAAACCCGGTGAGCCCAAATGGGACAGTCCATGGGGACCGGGCAGGCCGGGATGGCATATTGAGTGCTCGGTCATGAGCATGAAGTACCTGGGGCCGACCCTGGACATTCATGGAGGCGGCCTGGACCTCATATTCCCGCACCACGAAAACGAGCGCGCCCAATCCGAAGCGGCAACAGGAAAGACCTTTGCCCGTTTCTGGATGCACAATGGCTTTGTAACGATCCGCGGCGAGAAGATGTCAAAGTCCCTTGGAAATTTTGTGACCATCTGGGATATCCTGGAAAAATATCATCCGGAGGCCTTGAGGCTCTTTCTCCTGTCCAAGCATTACCGCAGCCCCCTTGACTACGGCCCTGAGGCCCTGAACGAGACGACCTCCGCCCTTGATCGATGCTATACGGCCCTTTCCGAGGCAAGGCACCTGTCCGAAAGACCGGTGAAAAAACAACGGCCCTTTACTGATGAGGCCAGGGAGTCGGCAGATACACTGGATCATCTGAGAGATCGGTTTGACCAGGCCATGGATGACGACTTCAATACCGCACAGGCACTTGGTCACCTCTTTGACGGTGTAAGGGCCCTGAATCGCCTTGGCCGGGAAGCTGAAAAAAGGCCCTCGGCCCTCTATATAGAACCTTTAAAATCCGGAGCGGATGCGATCCAGGGTGCCGCCAGGGTGATAGGGTTGCTCAATCAAGACCCTGATGTATATATCAGGAAGAGGAATCTTGAGGCACTGGGCCTTCTTGGGATGACGGAATCCGATGTATTGAAGGTTATTGAGGAGCGGGCCAGGGCCAGAGAGAAAAAAGACTGGACTGATGCAGACAGGATAAGGGACAGGCTCGCAGCCAGGGGTATAACCCTTCGGGACGGGCCTGATGGGACCACCTGGACGATAAAGAGGCCAGGTCCTTAATTTTCGTCCATTTACAGTAAATATCCGGTGAACCCGTTATATCCCGCCTTGAAGCGGTTTGCCTTTTCCGGGTTTCAAAGCTTACTCATCGCAGACCGAAAGAGGCAGTGCAATCCGGCCCGCGGTTGAAACCCTGCAAAAGGCAAACCGCTCCACCGGCAGCCGGTCACACAGGGGAGCTCCTTCTGAAAACGATTTGCGTCAGCCCTGTAGTTTTCTTGGTCTTCGCAGCATGGGAAACCCCCGGCTCCGGAGCGCAGCGGAGGAGAACGGGGGAGGGTCTC
>PQXD01000078.1 GCA_003194485.1 Deltaproteobacteria bacterium | reverse complement strand
CTGGCCTGCAACTCAGGCACTTTATTACGCACGTTCATAGCTCCTTCTGGAGCACTCATGCTCCCTTATTACAAGACAGACACGATCGAAGTGTGGCCTTACGCTCAGACAAGGTTATGCTGTCCTTGTCTTCATCACTTCAGGGCCACTCCGACTTCCCTACGTCCATTACAGTGCCTTACGGAGTTTATCCCGCACCCGGACTCTCCCAGCTATATCCGTCCGGGGTGAGCTTACGGGGCTGCACCATTCGCTTTATGCTGCAGCCTGCGGCTTTGGCCGGCATCCCTGACTGGGTAAAACCAATGCCTCTAATACAATGGGCAAAGGCCGTCTCGACACCGTGTCGGGGCAAGTTCAGCCCGTGCGTTACCGCACGAACCCGCCCCCAGCCTGCATATCCAAAAGGGCAACTGATATGATAACCTCCTTTCAGGTTATTAGATTGCGAAGTCGAGACCTCGTACGGGGGAGCTCAGAGGCGCCAAATTTGCGGGGCAACCAACCTACAAATTGCAATAACCTTGGTGCGGGGCACGGCGTAACAACGGCCGCCGAATTATTTGGCATCCCCTGCAGCGCCTTGTTTGGCGCTCCGCCTTCTTAGTTCCATTGCTTTTTGGCTGATTTCCTCTATGTTTAAATCTTCATCCAAACCTTGCCTCCACTTTGTATAGTCGAAAGGTTCTCTTTGAATTAAGGCAATAAACCTCTCCGCTTCAACATCACCAAGATGTTCTGCAAGGACCTGGAGTCCTTTTAATTTAATTTCTGTATCGGTAATCATGATAAAATTTCCTTTATAAAACCAATTGGATCATTGATTTTAATATCGTTTAATAACCTTGCACGTTTCAAAATTTGATCATCAGTAGTCAGAAAATATTCACTCTTTGAAATTATAGCACAAGCGATATGCAATGAATCAATTTTGTGAAATCCTTTTTTATTCAATATCTTTGCAGTTTCAATTACTACGGGATTCTCTTCCACATCCTCTATGGCATATCTTTTCCATTTCTTTATTCGTAACTTTCTTTCTTGATAAGGATTTCTATTATTCTCATAATCAAGAATATATGACCATATCAACTGAAATGTTCCCGATATAATTTCTTCTTGAATCTTCAGCTTTGCCTCGGTTTCAAGCCGAATCTTAATTTGAGATTGGTCGTCGAATGGTCGGTTGAAGCAACAATTATCCAAGTACAATCTCATTGTTCGTTCCATATTTCAAATTTTTCTCGCCTAACGAGTCTGTAGAAAAAGTCCTTTTGAAAGTGTTGCCGTTTCCCGGCGGTATCGGTTTTTAAATCAGCATCCGGGAGTTCCATTCCAGCTTCAGTTGCCGTTATACTTTCAAACTCAGTTTACGTCACCTTGCATCCCTTTCGAAGGATGCCTACTCGATTATTTGAGCGGCATCCTGCCATTTTCGACTACGCAAATTCAGGACCATAACGTTGAATCTTTTTCATGTTGTGTACAATGCAGAACAGGTTCCACTGGACATTCACCTTTCGCTTGCCGCGAAGGGTAAATCTATCCAGGCCGAGAGCGGACCTGATGTTGGCAAACGGCGGCTCACTTATGGCCAGCCGCATGGAGTAAATCACACGGCCTGCCAATGAGTCGATCTTCCTTTTCATCTTCTCGGTGAATGTATTTTTGCCTTTCTCTGTTCTGCCTGTAAAATAGGCTACCTGTCGTATCTCTGTACGCTCTGGATGACGTAAACATTTTGAGCGTAGTTTGCAGGGAATGCAGGCAGACTTGGGCCCCTTGAACTTCACTGCCCGAAAACCTCTGACCTTCACATTGAAACCGCTGCGGTACAATCGCCTGCCTGCAGGACAGATGCAGTGGCTCAGATCCTTGGGAAAGGTAAAATCCTTGGTTGAAAAAAGGTTCCGACGGCCTTCACGCATGGCACGTTCCTTACGAAACCGCTCTTTGTACCGGCCATAGTCTGCAAAACGGGGGTCCCGTTTTCTGAATTGGGTGTCTGCTACATAGG
>PQXD01000077.1 GCA_003194485.1 Deltaproteobacteria bacterium | reverse complement strand
AGGTCTTGGTCCCGGGGAGGTGTCGGCCCTGTATGAAAAGAGTCTTAATTACTTGGAATCTATCGGATTCACCCCCCGTTTCGGGGCCTATCGGGAGCACCTTCTGGCATATGCCGCATCAAGAGATATTCACAAGAGACGCAGATGTCACATTAGCAGGAATAGAAGGAACGGCACTTTATGTAGAAGGTCTTGATGCTATTAATGGAAATCCTGTACTTAAAAATATGAGTTTCCTGAAAGACGTTTTTGTAATTGTTACAGGAATAAATATTACCCTGATTTATGCCGAAATATAATTTAAGAACATGATCCTCTTGCAAAACTCAGGATTATTTCGGACGTAAATATTCGGTGAAACTGCAGTCTGCTGTGCCTTGGAGTCGCCATCCGTGCCTTGCCGCAGAAGCGGTTTGCCTTTTTACTGGGTTTTGTGTCGCGGGCCGGATTCCACTGTCTCTCCGGTTTGTAATGAACAGGCTTCGAAACCCGAAAAAGTAACGCCTCAAGGCAGGATATAACTGGTTTACCGAATATTTACCCTCGGACAAAGGCGAGTTTACTATAATTAGGACCAAAATAGTGTCTGAATGCAACGATGTTTTACAGGAATACGCTTTAGCCCCCTGGTCCGTACTCGAACAATACAGGATAGAGGGAATCCTGAGATATGATCACTTCAGCATCACTTATAGGGCCTCTAGTATTAAATCGGATCAGCTCGTTACCATCAAAGAGTTTCTGCCCAGGGACTTAGTGGTCAGAAAATCAGACGATGAGATAGTTGCCAAATTTCCTTCAGATCAGAATGCCTTTCAGAAGGGACTCAGATACTTCATAGAGGAAGCCGAAGCCCTTGCCGGGTTCAGCCATCCCAATATTGTGCGGGTATTGAAGTGTCTTAAGGCCAACGGAACGGCATACATGATTATGTCACATGAGGATGGTGAGACCCTCCGAAAACAACTTGATCGCATGGGATCAGACAACACCATGCCGGAAGACAGAATCAGGCTTTGGCTGAAAGATATTTTGGATGGGTTAAAGAACATCCATGAAAAGGGAATTCATCACAGAAACATCAGGCCGGATACAATTTTTTTTAAAAAAGATGGCTCCGCCATGCTCATCGACTTCGGGGCAGTTCGTTATGCACTCAACAGCGAATCCCATAACGAAAATGCCGCTTCTACTTCTGGTTGTTCATCTTATTCATCCGATGATTTGTATGCCGATAAAGGAGGAGGCGGCGGCGGGTTGTGGACGGACATTTATCAGCTCGGAGCCGTAATTTATGAATGTGTGACAGGACACAAACCATCCCGTGCACAAGTCCGGACCCAGACATCGGCAAATGACGGGCCGGATCCGATTTTGGAGCCGCTAAAGCAAGCTGCCGGTCGGGGTTACAGTGAGAACTTCCTGGATACCATAGTGCTGGCCATGTCCGCAAATGTGGTTGACCGGCGGCCAGCGATAGAAAAATTTGAAAAATTAAAGTTAGCGAGTAACGAACCCGGACCAGTAGAAGAAAAGAAAAAAGAAGAGATCTTGGATGAAGGGGTCGGTATATCTGTACCAGAGAAAGCTCCTGCCGAGAAAGTCCCTTTGGATATCAAGACTACGGCTGAAGCCCCTGAGATAAAAGAAAAGGAGGTCGAAGAAAAAACCGATGTCCCCGAACATATACGGATTGATGATAAGGAAAAATCACAAAGAAAAGATAAAAGATGGAGTCTGTCCAAGGTCGGGCTGACAGCCATCCTTGTAATGGGTATCTTGGCTTCGGTTTGTCTTGTTTTCTTGAGACCTGTTCTGAAAATTGCAAGTGAGCCTGGTTCATCGGCTGTCTTTATGGATGAGAATCATGTGGGGGAAACCCCTCTGAGTATCAGGATGTGGATGGGAGGAAAGCACATAATCAGGGTCACAAAAAAAAGTTATCATGATTTTGAGCAAATAGTAGAAATGCAATTTGGAACTACTAAGGAAATCAATGTAGAGCTTACTCCCAAACTTTTTGGGGAGTTGACAGTTATAAGAGCGTGTCCCGTAAATCATATCAGCCGAAGATTTCGATTCGGCCAAATTTTGGCCTTATGCCCCTCTGGACTTTCTGGAAATGCTGATTATTGAGATTCATTGTCATAAGAGCCTTATTCC
>PQXD01000076.1 GCA_003194485.1 Deltaproteobacteria bacterium | reverse complement strand
CCTTGGAGCGACTTGCGGAAGTCCCGCAGTTTTCCTGGCTTTTGCAGTACGGGAAACCCTGGCTCCGGAGCGCAGCGGAGGAGAACAGGGAGGGTCCCATGCTGCAAAAGTCTCAGAAAACAAGGGATGAGAGCATTGGAGGGACAAGGGATGATTATCCAATAATCAAAGACTATATATCGAAACGGAGCTAACTCAATAGTCATATATTCTAAATGGATGCGCATTAGAGAAAGTCTTCAAAATGAGGTGAGAGCCTGTTAAAGAACAAGCGGGCTAGCAGTAAAAACAAGACGGCTCCTGCAATTTCCGCAGCATCCACCAATCCGAATTGACAATTTTTATAGAGCAGCAGATCGCGTATGCGACCGGTAAAATAGGCCATTGGATTAAGCATGATAACCTGCTGCATGGATGCTGGAACGAGACTGGCAGGATAGAGAATCGGGGTAGCATAAAACCAGATCATAAACACCGGAGAAAGATATTGTCCCGTGTCCTTCAGCAGGACTTGCATTGCAGCTAAAGCAAGCGCCAGGCCGAGGGTAAAGAGAAACTGTACGCCCAGAATAGAAATAACCAGCGGTAACGCCAATAAGTTTATGGCTGAACCAAAAAGAACCAGTGCCAACAGGACAAGTAAGAAGCCGACCAGGTGAACTATATAGGTTGCCGTTACGGCAGAATACACCAGAAGCTCGTGAGGAAACGCCACCTTTTTGACCAGGCTCCCATTGCTCTGTACCGAGACTGTTCCCCGCTGAGTTCCTTCCTGAAAGGCCAGCCACGGCCATAAGGCAAGGGCTAAAAATACGGTGAAATTATGTTCCGCTAGCGCAGGAAATTTTATGCGAAGTATGGTGGCAAATACAAAGGCATAGATTGCCAGCAGTGCCAGCGGATTGAATATCATTGAAAATATGCCGCTTAAACTGCCGACATAGCGATTTTTGATCTCTCTTAAGAGCAGATTCAGAAACAGCCATCGAAATTTCCAGAGTTCAGTCAGTCTCATTTTTGATAACACCACAAAAATGAATTCTGTTTACAAGGCACAAGATGCAAGACTTGGAATTTCTGAGGAATGAAGCATAATCAAAGGCATGCTGAAAGATGAGCAGGGCTGCAAATGAGTTTTTTCAGGGACCCTTTTCCGTATTTTTTGACATCCATTCCGGGTCAAGGTATTTTACGCCCCACTTGTTTTCCAGCTTGCGGCGCAGCCTGGCCTGGGCCGATGCCCTGCGATCCTGTTCCGCCTTTTTCCAGGCAACATCAGCCACCTGCTCATAGGGATCAAGGACCGGTTCCCTCCTGTCTTTCACGAAATAGATAACAAAGGACCTGCCCACACGGACGATGTCACTGATACGGCCCACAGTCAATGCACGCAAGGTCTGCTCAAGCTCCGGCGGATCGATTTTTTCCATGGGAATGAATCCCAGTTCGCCACCGCGGTCACGGCTGAAGCTGTCGTCGGAATACCGGCGTGCCACGTCCCCAAAGGCCATTCCCTCATTGAGGGCCTGTCTGGCAGACTCAATCCGGGCAAGGGCCGATGCCTCATCTCCATTCTTTATCAGGACCTTTATCTGAAAGACGCGCAGCATGAGAGGCGTTGAAAACACCTCGGGGTGGTCTTCATAAAATCTTCGGGCATCCGCCTCTGTCAGGGGAGGAAGCCCGGGAAGAAGGCCCTTCAGCACCCGATGGATATAAACTTCCATTCCTCCTTCTTCTTCCGTTGGTTCCGGAATACCACGATCATGGCCTTCCAGGACAAGCAGGCGGCGCCAGATCATTTCTTCGAGGATTTTTTCAGGCCCGCCGGGGACCTGAAGATAGCTGTTGAAATTGGGCGCCCTTTTGGCGAAGCTTACAAGTTCCTGAAGTGTAATTACATGATCATGAACACGCACAAGTGCGCGGTCTTCATGCATGTCAATGATCCCGGTCCCGGCAGAGATCAGCCGGGCAGATAAGCACAGCATGACCGAGATCAAAACGAATACGTACAATATTTTACTTCTATAGCATAACATGATTTGTAAATATCCGGTGAACCCGTTATATCCTGCCTTGAAGCGGTTACCTTTTTCCGGGTTTCAAAGCTCACTCATCGCAGACCGGAGAGGCAGTGCAATCCGGCCCGCGATCGAAACCCTGCAAAAGG
>PQXD01000075.1 GCA_003194485.1 Deltaproteobacteria bacterium | reverse complement strand
GATTATAGCTTCTGAAATTGTAGTTCATGAGGCCCTCAAAAAGCAATTATCATGTTGAAATTATATAATATTTTACCGAATTCGGCCTCATTTTGCAACTAATATTTGCGGGACAGACTCAAAAGAGGCCTTTCCCCCTACTTAATTGCCTGTTGATTGCGCTTACATGCGCAGGTCGTGCGCTATGTTGTGGCAGTCTCCGCACTTTGGATATTTCTTGTGTATTGCAGGATTGTGAGGCGCGTCACCATGACAATCCTGACAGGCCATGAGTTCTTTATGCGCAGGATGGCATTCAGCGCATGCCAATTCCGAATGCTTGGTCTGATGGGCCTTGAGTTGCTCGAATGGTACATCGTGGCAGCCGGCGCATATCAGGTTATTTTCTACCTCGTCGGAATAGGCGATCTGTAAAGGCGTATGAACAGGATGGCAAGCGAGGCATTCCGGCGTGCTCATTGTCACCATCGGGCTGTGATTCTCATGACACTCTGAACACTCAGGTATCCTGCCGTGTTTCTGGGAATGACATGAGGAGCAGTCTTCTTCCGTGTGCTTGCTGGGGTGC
This sequence comes from Deltaproteobacteria bacterium, assembly GCA_003194485.1. Lineage (NCBI taxonomy): Bacteria > Pseudomonadati > Myxococcota > Myxococcia > Deltaproteobacteria bacterium. The sequence continues at coordinate 1,621 of PQXD01000075.1, read as the reverse complement.
CTGGTCAGGCTCTGTGCCACCTGGGTATGGCATAGCCTGCACTGCATTTCCATGTTGGATGGATCCGGGATTGCCGCCACCGGTCTGTGGGGATCGGCATGACAATTTGCACACTTTTGAACGGCCTTGTCTTTGCCGTGAGGATTATCATGACAGGCCGAGCATTTCGGCATGATCTCGGCGTAATTGTTCTTCAAGGGGTTATACGCATGATAGACCTCGTGGCAATCCGTACATGCAACACCGACATGCTTGCCCCCGTCTTTTCTGATCCTCGTGAATTGATCCATATGGCACCGGGCGCATTCCTGGCTGGTGAGGGGCTTCACTTCAACATCATAGACGCTTGCCGGCTGCTCGACGGCCTTTGCAGGTTCTGCCGGCACCACCTCTTCCGGCTGAGCAGGTTCTGCAACCTGTAATGCTGCAGGCCTTTGCTTTACACAGGCGAAACAGACGGCGAGAATAAGCAGACTTAATACTCCGATCAGCATTCCATTCCCATTTTTTACAGTCATTGTCCTAGTCCTTTGTTTCAAGTTCTTTCCAATACTCCTGTTCCATTAATCCCAAATATTTCATATTGCCCCTGATTCCCAGTTTATTTAACAAGATTGTGCGCATCTAAATGGCAATTCAGGCAATTCGGCATCGCCTTGTGCTGTGCGGCCGAGTGCGGTTTGCCGTGGCATGTTTCGCACTGCGGGACAACAGGATGGACTACCCTGTGACAAAATGCACAGGTGAAGGTCTTGTGTTTGGTGGTGGTCTTGTTCATGAGCTCGCCTATATCCTCGTGACACGGCGTGCAGTAAGCCCTCGGGGTCTCGTTTGGATATTGAATTATCAACGGCGTGTGGACCGGATGGCATACGAGGCAGTCCTTTGTTGCCTGGCCTTGTGCGTGCGGCTCATGACAATTGGAGCAGTCGGGAATCTCTCCGTGAAAAGTATGGCATAAAGTGCAGGCGACTTCTGTGTGTTTACTTGGATATTCCTTAAGTTCTATGCCCTGTTCTGAATGACAGGTCAGACAGGCTGAAGTGATATTGTCGTCGAGCTGTAATGCCAAAGGTTGGTGGGGATCGGAATGGCAGGAAAAACAGTTATCTAATTCGTAGTGCAGTTTTCCCGTGTGGCACATGGCACATTGCGGAATTGTTTTTGTCCCCAGGGGCGGGTGTTCAGTGTGGCAATCAAGACACCCTACGGCCGTCTTGTGGAGACCGCCGTTCCGTTCCACAGTGGCGGGCTCCTTTTTGTGGCACTTTATACAGTCAGTATTCTGAAGGGTTGCCGTCTCCGCCGCCATGGCGACAGCGGCATATGCGATCACAATTATTGCGGACAAAAAGAAAGTATTTATAATCTTTATGGCAGATTTGTTTTTCATCCCTCAACACACCTTCCTCAAATAGTTAAAGATTATCCAGACACCCCAATCCAATATTCAAATAGCAAAACAACCCCGCATTTGTCAAGTAATAACTTCTGCCCCTGGATATTTCATATAAGCGCAGGCGAATTTTGTGACGCAGCACAGGAGGCTCTTTTGAGCCTTCAGAGGCAAGCTGTGATCGTCTTTTCTCAAGCTATGGGTAAAAATACCACCATAGCCAGG
>PQXD01000074.1 GCA_003194485.1 Deltaproteobacteria bacterium | reverse complement strand
ACTGCTGCCCAACTGCGCAAGGATCGGAAAATCCGGATGGCGATCCATAAGGCCATCAGAGAGTTGGAAGATGTTATTAATTTAAGACTCTCGGACGGTGAGAGAGAGGTATAATATGATAATAGTAGCCTTTGACCCGGGGATAAACGGCGGAATAGCCAGGCTTGAGTGCATCGGTGGTAAAATCGTAAAAGCTATGGCAGTCCCTATGCCGGTAAAGCAGAAAGAACTTGACCTGGCTGAGATCGTCAGATTTATTTCGGGGGCTGATCATGTCTTTACCGAGCGAGTGTGGGGATTCCCTGGAGGCAGTAGCCAGTCACTCTGCACCACTTGCATGAATTATGGCCGACTACTTACACTGGTGTGGGTAGAGCGTATTCCGTGTATCGAGGTTCCCCCGCGCACTTGGCAAGCAAAAATATTACCCAAAGATTGCTTGGACACTAAAAAAGCATCAGTTGCTGTTTGCCAAGAAAAATTTCCTTCAGTAAATCTAACTCCAGGGCGCAAGAGGAAGCCCCATGACGGAATGGCCGATGCCTTATGCATAGCGCTTTATGGCTGGCTGTATATAATTTGAAAAAGTTTCAAAAAAGTGCTTGACAGAATGGCTTTTATGATTTAGAATAGGGGTAACATAAAACAAGGGGGTTAAAAGAAAAATATGAACCAATTAACTGAAAAAATCTCAAGGATCAATGAGCTCCTAGATTCGAAGGGTGCTCGTGCCGTCCAGAAGAAGCCTGGTTTAGGAAATCGGCCAGAGCTTTTTGGCTACATTCCTCAGTTCGTATTCGATGCCGTGAGCGAGGTCCTGGGCGCCGATAGTTGGAGCCATACAGTGGATGAGCACTTCCACACAGATAAGCAGGCAGTAGTTAGGGTTACCGTAACCATCGGTGGCGCCAGCCATACTCAGTTTGGTGAGTCTCAAATAATCAGAGGCGACACAGGTTCAGCACTCAAGGGCGCTGTAACAGATGCCGTCCAGAAGTGCTTAGCCCTCTTTGGAATTGGCGGCAAGGCCTATAGAGGGGAACTGAAGCCCGTCTTCCAAGCTGGCACGTCTATGAGTTTAGTGGATGCTGAGGTTCCGTCTGAGTTCGATCAGCTCTGCCGGGAAGCTAGAGCGCTAAACAGGGGTTCAGGGAAGCCGGACCTTGAGCAAGGGCGTACATTCTGGAAAAAGTGCATGGCGACCGGGCGCCTGAAGGGTTTATCTGAGACCGAAAAAACCCAGCTTGCTAAAATCTTGAGGGGTGTATAAAATGAGCGGCGTCATCAAGGTAGGAGTATATAAAAACCTGGACATGGAAGCCTACCATGCGGACCCTGCCCTGTCTCGCTCGGACATTGTGCGCATGCTGAGATCTATGCGACACTTCAAATTTTACAACAAGCCAGAGAGTAGCTCTCCGCATTTTCGTGTTGGCACTGCTCTCCACAGGTTGGTACTGGAAGGTGTCCCCCCTGTGGTAAATGAGTTTGATGGTCGCACAAAACAAGGGAAAGAATTTCAAGAGACAAATCCTGATGCCATTTCGGCCAAAGAAGCTGATCTGGTGTGTGCGATGGCTGAGCAAGTGGCCCCCTATTTCTCTGGCCCAGGGGTAGCTGAGGTTTCCTATTTCTGGGAAGATATAGCAGAGCCGGATGCTATTATGTGTAAGTGCAGGCCGGATTGGATTGAGGGTGGAGTAATCTATGACCTGAAAACCACAAGGAGAGATGCTCGGTATTTCCATTATGATATCAGGGATTATTCTCTTGATGTTCAAGCTCTTTGGTATTTGAGAGGAGTTGGACAATTTGAACCAGTCTATGCATTTCGGTTTGTGGTCGTGGAAAAAGATCCTCCTCATGGGGTCTTGGTATATGAGATCGAGGATTTATCAATCACAGAACAAAAAGTCAATGAAGTTTTGTCGAAGTATCGGCAATGCTTAAAGACGGGAGAATGGCCAGGCTATTCTGACGAAATAGTCAAGATTAATATATAACAACAATAAAGCAAAAAGGAGAAAGAAAATGGCACAGAATCGCGAAAAGGTTGGTTACGGGTACCTTGGACAGTCGAGCTACTGGGAGCAGGGATCTAACAAACCGCGGTATTATGGAAAGGTTACGATTAACGGTCAGGACTTGGAGATAGCTGGCTGGGATAAGGAAAAGAACGGCAGGAATTATGTTTCGATCCAGTTTACCAAGATAGCAACAGTAACAAAAGACGAAAAGATGCCTTTTTAAGACATTGAAGGAGGATGAAGAGAATGGGCAAGGCAACGAAATATGACTCAAATAAAAAAGTCAGACCGGAGCTCTTGCCCTCCAAAGCCACAGAAGAAGTGATGAAAGTTTTTACCTTTGGTGCAGAGAAATATGG
>PQXD01000073.1 GCA_003194485.1 Deltaproteobacteria bacterium | reverse complement strand
CCCCACAGCAAAAGCCAAGAAAACTACGGGGGCTTCCGTTAAACTGTTCAAAGAAATATCCCCTGCCAGTGAACGGTTGCCATCCGTGCCCCCTGCCGCAGGAGCGGTTTGCCTTTTGCAGGGTTTCAATCGCGGGCCAAATTGCACTGGCTCTGGTAAGGGCAACGAATTAGCTTTGAAACAAGGCAGGATATAAAGGATTCATAAGAATATTTACATTTATTGCAAATATCAGGAATAATTATGGGCGAGGAATAATATGTTGTAAGATAAAATTAGAGGTAAAGAGAAATGGAAGATACGACATCTGCTGCAAAGCCAGGCCGTTTTGGAATCTCGAACATCACCTCCCTGGCGACGGTCCCTAATAAATCAGGTGTATATCTCTTCAGGGATATAAAGGATACCGTCCTGTATGTCGGGAAAGCCAGGAATTTACGGCAGCGACTTGCCTCATATCTTGTGGCCGGACCTTCGGCACCGCCAAAGACCGGTTTGATCTTAAGGCGGGCCAGTACATTTGAGATTATAGTCACGGCTACTGAAAAAGAGGCCCTTATACTTGAAGCCTCGCTCATAAAGAAGCACCGGCCAAAATACAATATCGTGCTCCGGGATGACAAGGCCTTTCTTTTTCTGAAGATCGACATAAAGAGGCCGTTTCCCCGCCTGAGCGCTGTTCGGCGCAGGGTAAAAGACGGAGCGCTTTATTTCGGTCCCTATCCTTCTGCAGGGGCGGTGAGGGAGACCCTAAGGTCAATTTCTTTTTTGTTTGGGCTCAGAACTTGTCCTGACAGATCCATGAGGGCCAGGGCTCGTGCCTGCCTGCTGCATCAGATCGGACGATGTTCCGCTCCGTGCATAGGGGCTATCTCGGAAAGGGATTATTGTGATCTGGTAAGACAGGTAAAACTATTCCTCATGGGCAGGACGGATTCCCTTCTTAAGGTCCTGAAGTCGCAGATGGAGGAGGCCTCAGAGGCGCTTGAGTTCGAAAGAGCGGCAGTCTTGAGGGATCGGATTCATTCAATAGAGAAAGTTGTTGAGAGACAGTCAATAGTGGCGGATATGTATGCCGACTGGGACATCATTGGCCTTGCTCGCAGCGGAAATATTTCAGCATTGGCCGTACTCAGGGTACGGGACGGGATAATGCAGGGTCAGGACATACACCATTTGAGCAGGATTATTGAGGAGACAGACCGGGAAATCCTTTCCTTATTCATTCGTCAATTTTATCAGGAGAGTCCTGTGCCAAAGGAGATAATTCTTCCGGAAGAGCTGAAAGATTCAGGCCTGATTTCGGAATGGCTGTCAGACATGGCCGGCAGGAAAGTGTTTCTCAAGAGGCCGGTAAGGGGCTTAAAATGCAGACTGCTTAAGATGGCTGAAACAAATGCCGGGCAGGCCTTGCTTTCTATCGAAAGACAGCACGAGGTATGGCAGGAAAAGGCAGATATTATAATGGATGTACTGAATCTGAAACGCACCCCCGAGAGGGTTGAAGGCGTGGACATCTCTATAACAGGAGGAGAGTTTCCGGTCGGAAGCCTGGTAGCTTTTTATAAAAGTCAACCGGATAAAAAGGGATACAGACACTACAATATTAAAGGAGTCAGAGGTACGGATGATTACGCAATGATCAGGGAGGTAATGCTCAGAAGAATCACCAGAGGGAAAGAGGAGGGAGACCTGCCGGATCTGTTTCTGATAGATGGAGGCCGCGGGCAACTCAGGCAGGCAGTTGAAGTGGTTGAGGCCTCCGGCCTTTCCGGAAAATTTGATCTCGTGGCCCTTGCCAAGGAGACCGGAAATAAAGGTGAGAAGATATTCCGTCCAGGATGGCCTGAGCCCTTGATTCTGCCACGGCATCATCCTGCCTTGTTATTCCTGCAGCAGGTGAGAGATGAGGCCCACCGGTTCGGGATCAATTTTCATCGAAAAAAACGGGATGGTAAGAGACTGTATTCACGCCTGAGTGGAATTTCAGGCGTAGGTCCAAAACGGCAACAGGCGCTTTTCAGACACTTTGGAAGTCTGGCCCGGATTCGTGAAGCGTCCCCGGAAGAGATCAGCAAAGTGCCGGGAATTTCCGGAGAGCTGGCCCGGGCCATACACGAGCACTTTATCTCCAGGGGTGACGAAGAACCACTCGCCAAACTCCGGCTCAAGGCAATGCGAGAACCTTGACTCCGTGGTGAAGCAAGTAGCTGAGAAAAACTCGATCCCCACGGTTACAAAGCTCAGTGGCGCTCCGCTGGCGGGTAAATATCCGGTGAACCCGTTATATCCTGCCTTGGAGCGGTTACCTTTTTCCGGGTTTCAAAGCTCACTCATCGCAGACCGGAGAGGCAGTGCAATCCGGCCCGCGATCGAAACCCTGCAAAAGGC
>PQXD01000072.1 GCA_003194485.1 Deltaproteobacteria bacterium | reverse complement strand
GAGAAAAAAGGATTTGTAGAGGAACTTTTTGATCTATTTAAAGTTGAGCGCAAGGAGGGTTCCCAGAGCGAAACTGCTCCGCAGCAGCCACAGCAGCAGCAAAAAGCAACAGCGGCAAGAGAGGAAGGAGATGAAATAATTCCTGCAGAATACTTGACGGATCGGCAAATAGGTATAATATTAAAGAAGAATGGCTATGCCGTAACTCCTGAAAATATTAAAAGGTTCAGGGAACAAAATTCTTAAAGCATAAAGAAGAGGGCAAATGAAGAACACTTCTTACAATTTTACGGGCCTTGAGCTTGATGAGCGCTCTGATCTAAATGAACCAACCCCTTACAATCTAGATGGCCTAGTTCCAGCAGAAAGCAAGAAGGATATTGCAGATGTGCTTTCGCCTTTTGTCAAGCCTTTCCTTTCGCTGGGCTATCATACTGCGGCTGCATTTAACCGCGGAATGGGTACATTTTGCACGCATCTCGACGCAATTAATGAGTATGTCGAAGAAAAGACTATGTTCAAAATGTCGCCAGACATCTGGAACGACATAGCTGATATTTACGAAAATAATGCCGATTACTGGACACAAAAAGCAAAGGAGGATGGCACCAGCTTTGTAAACGAGCTCTTAGGGGAAGCCATAGGTGGGGCGGTCCCCGGAATCGCAGAGTTTGCGCTTAATGTTCCCTACTCCGGAATTCTTGGAGCCGCAGAGGCCCACAAGGAATCACGAAGCGAACTGATAGGAGCTATTGCTAGCGCGGGTCAGAGGGGTGTACTTGGACAGCTCTTTCGCGTCATCTCCCCATTCAAGCAGTATTTAAGAGCCCCGGCAATGGGCGGCATCATGGCCGTTCAGTCAGCTGCAGAAGGGGCACCCCCTCGAGAGGTAGCCAAGGCCATGGGGACCGGCATGCTTTACAGTGCTTCAAGCCCCGGCGGACAGATGGGCCTCAATGAGATTCATAACAACCTGCGCATTCAGGCCAGAATATCCGAGCCATCCGCCAGGAAAGCTAAACCCACAGGGGGGGTAGCTAAACCGGCCAAAGAAGAGGCCATCAAACCCTACATAACCTCAGAGGAGAAAATAGCTGAAGTCCAGAAGGCTGTCAGAAAATTCAAGCCTTTGACCGAAACCGACCCGATTAACGGAGTTCCACTTGGCGAACTTGTTAAGCTTGGTGCGACAGATCCACAGCAGGCTTTGCTTCATATAGAGCGGTCTCATGTAACACCTGATCGTATGCTGGAAGGGATACGGAATAAAGGGATGGGGCTAATGCCCAAAATCCCCAAGAGTCAGAGAGGGGCAGCCGGTAAGAATCTCCAGATTCTGGTGAGCGCTGTAGAGGAAAAGATTGCAGCCCAGAAAAATATTGTGACCCGCCAGACCAGAACAACCTTAGAGAGTGGAAAATCCTTCTTCAACCTGGCCAGGGGTGATATGGCTGGCGAAAAAGTATACGCCATTCCGATCTTCCCTGAATTCTCCAAGAAGATCAAGGGCAACCTGACAGAGAAGGATGTCGATACATTCTATAAAGAAAATTACCTCCTGCTCAAGAAATATCCCGAACTCACAGTGGGGGCAAGATTTGACAAGGAAGCCGGCGAGACATCTCTCGACATAAATGTTGCCATCCCCCACAAGAATGAAGCTGGAGCCGTTAAGGTAGCTCAAAAATACGGCCAGAAGGCTGTAGTTGATATTAAGGAAGGGGTCGAGGTTCCGGTCGAGGGTGTAGTAGATAAGGTACAGGAAGTTCTTCCATCTGTGGAAGCTCGCATAGCAGAAGTTCGCAGGGTTAGCCCGTTAACCGTCCTACCCGAGGCTCAAATGTTAGAGCTGACACGCTGGGCTGCTCAGGAAAATTTGGTAGAGCTTGACTCAAGCATGTACGGAGTCGGGCTAAAGGGTGGCGACATTGTACGCAAAGAAAGCGACCCTAAACACTGGATTGATCGCTCATACTTAAGTGGCGAAAACTACATCCCCGAATTTGAGCCAGGAAAAGCTCAATACGAAGTGTTTACAGCCCGAAAAGAGCTGTACGATTTTAAGGGAGATAAGGATGGATTACTCCAGAGGGCGAAGGATGCAGCTAGAGAGAATCCAAATATTAACGCTATTAACTATTACGAAAATCTTATCAAACAAAAAGGATATAAGGGCTACTTTTTAACCTCTGAAGAAGGAGGAACCACAGTAGCGCTCTTCGAAAAGAAGACACCTGCTCAAATTGAGAAGATGTACAAAAAGGTGTCCAAGGAAGAGGCAATTAAGCAAAAGAAAGAAGAAATCGAAGTAGCGGATAAAAAAGACGCAAAGAGGATAATTGCTGAATTCATACGCGAAAGACGCTATGAACTCAATCTCGAAAACTACAAGACCAACCTCTTCGTTAATGAAATTGAGCGCA
>PQXD01000071.1 GCA_003194485.1 Deltaproteobacteria bacterium | reverse complement strand
GAACTGGCTGTATATCCAATTCAACAGCAGCTATAGCACTATTCACAAAGAAAAACAGCCATATTGTAAGTACAATTATCTTTCTCATCACCTCTTCCTTATCCAACCTTCTTGCGGTTATATCTCCGTCCGCCCAAAGCCTTAACTGCGCCCCAGTATATCCACGAAAGTGCACCATGACCTTTCTTCTTTATACACTCTCTGAGCTTTTTATCTGCAGCCTTTCTTGAGATATCTCCTGTGTGATAGTGCCAATCATGCTCTTCACAACAGTCATAAAAGTCAAAGTCTGGTGAATATGTACAACCATCTGAAAGAAATTCGACGGCTTGTTTGATGTGTTTTTTCATCTTCTCTTTCTCGGCCTATCTATTTTTCGATGCCTTCTCTATTGCAACGCCAGTCACCAAGCCAAACAGACCCGAAGAAAGAATCTTAAAAAGCTCAATCAACTCCGAGCAATCTGGTTTGTAAGTGGCCAGCCCAGCTAAAAAACAAACTGCCAGCACTACCAAAATCTTATCATTCATGATAATTCTCCTTTTTCTCATTCTTATTCTTCTCATCACCATTACCATTATTGTTATTGCTGCTGCTGTTGTTCCGGGACAACCGCTGCCTCAGCCTCAGCTTGTGCCTGCGCTTGCTGCTGCATTATCGCCAAGATTCGCCTTTTCTGAACCTCTTCCTCGTCAATCAGCCCGCGAGCTGGAGCACCCGCTACACTGTAAGCATACCGCAGCAAATAATCCCAATCCAAGTTCATTGCCGTGTCAGGATTTGCCTGGAGTATGGGGGCTACACCTTCAATTGCCTGGTTCAGGCCCCTGCTCTCAAACAGCTTTTTCTGAGCCACAGCAAGGGGGCCAAGATACTCTATATCAATCTTTCTTCCGACCAAACCTTCAGGGGGTGGTTCGAGCCGTCCTGCGTTAAATTCAATGTTGAACGCACCCTCGATTACCTTATCTAAGAGCTCATTCGTCAAACGCCCTACGATGTTCCCTAAGATTGCAGCTTTCTCGCCCTGCCGCTCCACAACTTCTGTGGCGGTCATAGCCCTTTCCTGATGGGCAAACATTAAGAAGAAGTCAATGCTAAAGAAATCTCTAACGCTCTTCTGTATCTGCTCTTCCCTGTCCCGACCAATTGGGAAGTTGATCCCCAGGTTAACCGGGCTGATCTTATTCTCAGGGCTATCAAAATAGTTAATTCCGTTGGGGGTCAGGTCGACATCCGCATTTATTGGCACATTCATCGGCGGCTTAACTGAAAGCTGCCCGGCCTCGAGTAAGCTCTTGCGAATACTGTTGAGTGTCTTAACTGTGGGTAAAGACATCATGGCCGGTGAATATCCATAGACACTGTCAGGGTTCTTGATGCAGCGCCACACAATGTAGGGGAAGAAGTCGTATTTGGATTCACGGACGATCTCCCCTTTCATTTCATGGTACCACACCGAACGCCAATGATCCCCATCCGGAACTACTGCATGGATAAATTTCCCACCCAGATTTTTGCAACCAAATTTGTCAGTCGCCTGTGCTTCTGTGTAGGTATCCTGGCGGAATACAGTTTTGATCTGACCATAACCATCTTCATCTATCCATATGCGCGGAGGTGACATAACCTTGTAAAAGATTGACCTGTCACCCAGATTTTCCTCGAAGTAGAGTATCCCTGTCCCAAAGGTAATCCCATCAATCAGGAACTCGACAACTTCTGAGTAGAAATTGCTGCGCCGAAAGGCTGCATACAGATCCTTAACAATGCCCTCTAGCCAATACTTGGTTTCAGCGTCAGTATCCATGTCAGGAACTTCCAGCTTAAACCAATCCAGAGAGGGCGACATCAGGTAGCCAAACAAACCCTCTGCCAGCATACGAACCGCAGATACTCCCGTAGAATCAAAGAGATATTTCCCGATAGGTGATTCTGGGGTCCGGTCGTAGAAGAGGTTTTCACGATATGGACAGAAGTACCGCGCAAGCTCCTCCCATGTAGGTTCGAAGGGGGTACGCCTCGCCTTCAGCTCTGCAAGCTTTTCTGTGAGTGCTTTATCTATCATTTTTATAGGATACCTCGTTCTCGGCTAGGCCTCCGTAATAACCGCCCTTCTTTGGTCCGCCTTCTCTGCTCTTTAATCTTGCGCCTTGTCTCTTTCTTGACTCTCTCCTTGCGCTCCCTGATCATCTTTTGACCAACATAGAGCTTATAGATCTCGGCGCCACCACGGGAAAGCTCAGCCACAGATTTTGCTTGAGGCAGATCAACAATGGGCTTAGTATAGCCATGGGCCTTTGCCCACTCAGCAGTTACTGGCCCCTTACCGGCTGCCATGGCTGCCTCTGGGTCCCCTTTTCTTATCAGGGAGTTGATGAAAGTCCCAAACTGTGATATACTGCCACTAATTCCCATTTTCCCTAATTCTCCTTAAAGTGATGGCCGGCCACCAAGAAGACG
>PQXD01000070.1 GCA_003194485.1 Deltaproteobacteria bacterium | reverse complement strand
GGAATAAGGCTCTTATGACAATGAATCTCAATAATCAGCATTTCCAGAAAGTCCAGAGGGGCATAAGGCCAAAATTTGGCCGAATCGAAATCTTCGGCTGATATGATTTACGGGACACGCTCCAATACCGAGGATGCGGATATTTCTGAAATTACCACCGAGCTTGCCATGAAAGAGATCGCCTTAAAGGCATCTTATGCAACGGCATCAAAGATAGAGAATCTTACAATACTCGATTTTCTCAAATAAGTGGGAGAAGATGCTGATCCTGACAAGGAAGTTAGGCGAATCAATCAGAATAGCCGATGAGATCAAGGTTACTTTTTTAGAGGTCAGGGGAAAGCAGGTAAGTATAGGGATAGATGCTCCTAAACATGTTTCCGTTCATCGTGAGGAAGTTTATCAAATGATTCAAGAGCAGAATATTTTTGCTGCACAATATGACGTCCTTGGCGATAAGAAATTGTCTCATATATGGGATAGATTAAAAAAAGAAAAGGAGAAAATTTAGTGAGGCTTTCTACCACCCGCTTCGGGGATATCGATATTGATGAATCCAGGGCCATTATGATGAAGGCAGGGATATTGGGTTTTGAGCATCTAAAAAGATATGTACTTCTTGTACAGGATGAAGAAATTTTATTTTGGTGGTTCCAATCCGTTGATGACGGTTCAGTAGCCTTTGTTGTGATAAATCCCTTTGTTATTAAACCTGACTATAAACCGATTATTCAGGATAATGATGTAGAATTACTCGAAATAGAATCGCCTGAAGATGTAATTTTGATGTCAATTGTAACGATTCGCTCTGATCCATTCAGGGTGACAGCAAATCTAAGGGCTCCGATTGTAATAAATCTAAAAAAGAGACTGGCAAAACAGATTATCCTTGATAAACCAGATTACCCTATCCAATATTCTATGATGGATAATAAATTGATCTTAGGAGAGGAATCTTATAAGAAGGAGGAAATAATCGCCTCTGCCCTGTCTATATAAAAGTGAAATTTGAAATTTGAAATTTGAAATTGGGAAAAACACAAAGACGTAGATGCGTTACCTAATTTCAAATTTCGAATTTCCAGTTTCGACAAAATGGCAAGGTTTTTTCTATGCCCTTTTGTCAAAGAGGATCCCGATCATCTCGTCAATTTTGGCGGCCAGGTCCAGGAGTTGCTCCGGAGGAATCTCTCTGATCAGCTTTCCGCTGTCTTGGTCTGTTATCTTTACAATGGTCCGGCCAGTCGCCTTGTGCACTGAAAACTGAAAATTTACATCGTGCATTATACGTATGTTTTCCTGCACCTGGTCAAGTAAAGATGTCGAGACCTCCGTTTTACGTGTTTCCTTTGGTATTGGCTCGTTCAGCCGGGATACAGTCTTCTCCGGCTTTGCCTTGGCAGCAAAATCCACACTGTTTTCAAGGGGACTGATGCTGCTGATATTCTGCACAGCTTCTACCATCATTTTATTTATTTACCCCCTTTTTGATTTGTATCCTGGATTGGCCTGAGCTTGCGGCCCCCAGGCATATCCAACTTCATAGATATAAGCAGCGATGCAACATAGCTTACTTACTGCATATTGTTGCAGACCAAGCGTTTTGGGCATAGGCACCAGCCATTCTCTTCCTCTCAACAAATGTCCTCAATTCTCTGCCTATCTCATCCCGCCTTTTCCTGATTTCTGCTATAATCCCGCCGACCTGATCATGTACTTCTTTTACCAGATCAAGCAGATCCGGATCTTTGCTGAAGCCCGTCCTATTCAGCTTATCCATCACATAATCGTGCTCTTTCGTCAGGAGTATTAACGCATCAATATCCACTTCGTGAGCGGCCCTTCTCGCCTTCGACGTAATGTCAAGGAGCCTTCTAAACAGGGATTCATGCGGTTCAGATTGCAAGACAAAATCTCCTCTGTGTTCCGTATTTCTCGACCTCAAGGTGAACAGGCATTTCAGTGCATTTCTCTTTAACCGCTCCCTCGAATCCCTCTTTCAATTCAGACAGGAGTCTCTCCACCTCATCAAGGGCCTCAGCATCACTATCCATATTTGCAACGGTCAACCGGTCCATCATATACCGGTACAGCCTGGAGAGATTTTCAGCCAGAGGGCCTCCTATTTCCCTGTCCAGGGCACAGTCAAGCTCTGTAAGGATCGCCATTACCTTTGAGATATTCTCGCCCCTTATCTTGGGACTCTTCTCCTCAATTCCTATCCGTGCAAACCTTACATATTTCAGTGCGCCGTCATAAAGCATCAACAGGACCTTATCATTTCTGTCGGTCATGTGAGCCATTGAATTATTATAGGCCGTATATGCACCGCCTGTCATAATGAATCTCCTTTCTCTGGATATTTCATATAAGATACAGGCAGCAAGCACCGGGTAGGCTGCTTGCCATACAATTACTGCCATTGGTCTGAAGATTCTTTCATAGAGCAACCATTTTTTGAGTCAACTCCTCAATTTTT
>PQXD01000069.1 GCA_003194485.1 Deltaproteobacteria bacterium | reverse complement strand
GGACCTTTTTATGGAGCTGTTACAGGCCCAGCAGGGAACTTGCGCCTTATAGGTACCTAAATGTTCAACTAGCTGTTTTTAAAAAAGAAATATTTTAACTTGACAGGGGTAAGATAGGATGTCCCCTAATATACGTGACCTGTGAGATCGATAGCAACGAGGCAAGGTTAGATGTCTTCGCTTTTATGCTTTTTATAGAGAACGGTGTACTCGCTTTCGAGATGATCATACTCTTTCTGTAATTTCTCTTGAGCCTTCTTCTGCTCTTCAATCTCTTGTTCCAGCTCCTGAACCCGTTCATGTAACGCCTTCTTCTCTTTCATTGCCTTCTGTTCGTATTTTTCCCTATCACCGGCAGCACGGGCTTTGTCTTCCATGATCTCCTTATGTATCTTGTCTTTCTCTATTTCCAGTTCCCTGATGCGCTTGAGCTGTCCGCCAATGAACTTGTCAAACCATCCCGCAAGGTATTCCCAGAAAATCTTTTCATCGCCTTCCCCCTTTTTGCACCCGTCGAGCGCGGCAAGCATGAACTCCACTTTTGTCTCAATTGCTTCCCTGACAAACATGGTTTCTTCATTTTCCAATTCCTTGCCATCCTTGAATTTCTTGATCTTCTGCTGAAATTTGATGACCGACTCTTCAAGGAACCTGATGAAGTCCATTCTCTTTTTCTCGAGGATGATCACTTCCTTCGACCTTCCTCTGTATCTGAAAAACATATAGATTGCCAGACCCATGAAGATCAACAGGAATTCGACAATGAAGAGAAACAGCAAGGCATCAATCCTGATCATTGTCTTTCTCCTCTTTCTCACTGCCTTCTTCTTTGTCATTATTAGCGGGTCGCGATCGTGAGCCCTTCATGAGGATGCCCCGCTTTGCATAGAAAAGAAACCCCATGGCCACAATAAGGTTAAGAATGACAAACCGCGTCAGGACCTTTTTCCACTCAACCTGCTCTTCATCGTGCTGTCTCTCCGTCACCTGATCACTGCCATCCCTTTTCGTTTCATCATGAACTTCTTCTTCCTTTTCCGGGCCGATGATATTGAGATGAAAGACCTTCTCACGCTCAAAGGTCTTTCCCTTTGCCACGATCCTGATTTCCGCCTGCCTGGCGCTCCGGGGTATATACAGAAAGGAAAAGAGACCGTCATTCTTGTGCCGGTCACCCTTGTTTCCTGTGTCACCGAGCTTCATCATAACTGGTTCACTCCCTGCTTCCCCTACCTCCGCGAAGAGGTCGACCCCCTCAAGGATCAGTTTCTCATTCAAAACAGCACCATCCTTCTCAAGCCATACATCAAAATTGACCGGCTCATAGAGGGGTATGTTCAGCCGGTCGAAATTCGTCTTCAGCTGAAGATCGGAAATGATATAGGCCTTGTTTCCCTCATCGGCACTGAAGAGCAGCTCCCACGTGCCCGGAATGGGCTTTCTGACCGTGACCATGACAAATTCCCTCGATATAAACCACTCCATGTCGCCTGCACTCTGAAACGATGAATACTTTTTGCCATCCGGAGATTGCAGCATGATCTTCGCGTCGGGCTTGCCTTTTGTGGCCACGATGGTGACTTCCTGAATGGATGGGTCCACCAGAAAGCTGCCTCCTTCTATGGGGAGCATCTCCGGCTGTTTGGCATTCTCAAATATTGAAGAAAAAATCTTGTGGAGGTCCCTGTCCTCCAGAGCGAGATTGAAGGAGCCGTCCGTCCTCTCCGCGATCTCCCCGAGTAATTTCCTGTCGGAAAACTCACTGAAGGCGATCGTATAGATCCTGATCCGCCTCTCTCTGAGCCTCGGTACAAGCTCCTGCTGTACCCGTTGGACCAACTGCCTGTCTTTGGCAGGGTCACCCACGTCCATCTTCCCATCAGACATGAGAACAATGATCTTTTTCCGATCGCGCAGCCAGTTCGCCCGCAGGACATCAAAGCCCTTCAGGAGCGCGTCATAGATATTCGTATACATTCCCCGTGAAGAAATCCTGCCGACTGTATCGTACAGCCTTTCGTCGTTCCCATCGATTTTCATTAACTGCATCAATGGATACCCCTTATCACTGAAGCTCACGACGCTTGCCCTGTCATGTTTCCCAAGGAGAGACAAGAACAGCCTGGCCGCAGGTATGCGCAGGGTCATGGGGTCGGTCTTTTTCATGCTCCCCGAGCTGTCCATGACGAGAATGACGTCGATCCCGCCCGTCTCGTCTGCATACCCATACCCTGACAAAGATGCCAGGACCAGCATCAGGAACGCGACAATTATTTTCTTAGATGCACGCATCATACCTCTTTTCATATCCCCCGTTTCCTGGACGAATCAGGGATCTCCCGGAGTCCACCGTCCGTCACGAAACCACAGAGCACCACAGGATCACCAAGCCGGACACCACTGTCGGTATATGGCTGACTCTGTAGTATCTATCGGCCTCTAATTGATTGATAGGAAAATTGACAGGAAATCGCTTTCCAGGGATTGGAGAGAAGGTTTACCAGGGATTGGTGAATTGTGGGGCCCAAAAGCCCCTCAGACTCCATCTCTACCAATTCCTATAACATGAAAATCGTGTATCACGATTGGGA
>PQXD01000068.1 GCA_003194485.1 Deltaproteobacteria bacterium | reverse complement strand
CTTGTTTTCTGAGACTTTTGCAGCATGGGACCCTCCCTGTTCTCCTCCGCTGCGCTCCGGAGCCAGGGTTTCCCGTACTGCAAAAGCCAGGAAAACTGCGGGACTTCCGCAAGTCGCTCCAAGGGATGATTACCCAATAATCCGTTACAATCAGCATATGATGCGGAGCTAACTCAATAGTCATATTAGAACAAGGGTAAGAAATTGGACCAGGAAATCTTTAGATCAGATGATTTGCAATCACCTTTAGTATGTCTGAAAAATGTCGGAAAGGATTTCCCGGTTGCCTCAACCGGCTTAGGGCATCTGCAGACTATCTGGTCATTACTGACCGGGCGGGGCGATTATGCGCGTTTCAGCGCGTTGCGCGGCATTGACCTTGAAATATACGCGGGACAATCGTTGGGCCTGATCGGTGAAAACGGGGCAGGGAAGACCACCTTGTTGAAAATTGTCGCCGGGGTAATCAGGCCTTCAACCGGTAAGGTGGAAATCAACTGCAGGGTTGGTGCGCTATTGGAGTTAGGCGCCGGATTCCATCCGGAATATACCGGGCGGGAAAATATCTATTTGACAGCAGCGCTGATGGGCATGGGCAAATCGGATATTGAGAATAATATCTCATCTATAGTTGAGTTTGCAGACATCGGTGAACATATAGATAAGCAAATTAAACACTATTCATCAGGCATGTTCGTCAGGCTGGGTTTTGCCATTGTCACGGCCTTGCGCCCGGACCTCCTCATTACGGACGAGGTTTTGGCAGTCGGCGACGAGTCCTTTCAAAAAAAATGCATAAAGTGGATGGAATCCTACCTGTCTGACGGTGGTACACTGATGTTGTGTTCTCATAGCATGTATCACATCAATAAAGTATGTCATAAGGCCCTCTGGCTGCACAGGGGACAGCCCCGTCTGTACGGAGACGCATCTGACGTGACTCGAGAATACCTGGCCCACTTTGAGGAGAAAAGCTGTAAGGCCGAAGAGGACAAATCACGTAACGTGACACATGAAAAGAATGCGGATGATGAAAAATATACAATACAGGAGCTATGGCTGGAGGATCAGAACAGGAATCATGTTTCCAATGTCACCAATGGAAAAGATGTGTATGTTTGCGGCAC
Organism: Deltaproteobacteria bacterium; assembly: GCA_003194485.1. Classification (NCBI taxonomy): domain Bacteria; kingdom Pseudomonadati; phylum Myxococcota; class Myxococcia; species Deltaproteobacteria bacterium. The sequence continues at coordinate 1,484 of PQXD01000068.1, read as the reverse complement.
CGTGTATTCTCCTGATCAGCGAATTCCGGTTGTTGCAGTGGGTATGCGTCGAGCCGACGGCACGCCGGTTTACGGAGTATCAACCGAGATGGATGAGTTTCAGCCAAACGCCCTCGGTCCGGACTTATTTGGTTTTACATTACATCTTAAGCAGCTTCCGCTATTGCCCGGGAAATATCTTATTCGCGTCCATGCAATGGACCCGGAAGGAATGCGTCTGTTTGATCCCATGGAATGCCCTCTGAATGTATCAGGACATACTCGGGAAATTGGTCTCTGCCGCATTGAACATGCATGGCTCCCTGGCGAAAAAGCCTGCAAATAGCCTTAATATTGAGCTTTTTACGGCTTTTTCAATAAGAGGCGGATTTCATTTGTGAGGAGATCCTCTTCAGGATATTTTGCCATGAGTATATCAGGTACCGGCAGGGCAACCCGATAACTCTCTTTCCGGATTTCCTTGAAGCCATGGCTGCAGAATAAGTCAACCACTTCTCCGGCTGTAAGTTTGTTGAGCTTTAAGAATTCCCCAAAAATAAAGGCCTTGTACTCGTCGAAAGTCCGCACATAAAAATTGTATTCTTTTTCATTTGCAGGGATGTCGCCGGAATATCCAAGAACGGTCCTTTTCAGGGCCTCTTCATCCAGTAATAGATGCGCCCAGGGCTGTTTTATGAACCGTCCCAGATGTGAGCCGAAAGGAGAATAATACAGGGGCTCTATTTGCAGAAAGAGCAGTCCCCCTTGCGGGAGCAGATCGAACAGATCCGCAACAACCATGTCGAGAAATGGACGTTCTATGTGTTCAAAGGTTGACCAGGTAAAAATCGCATCTGCTCTCAAAATGTGAACCGGGCTTTGTCCGGGAGCAATTTTCTGAAAAGAAAGGTTCTCCGGCAGCCTTTTTAAACCTATTTGCCTGGCTGCAATCTCGTTCAGGTTGGTAAATGTTGATGTAATATCCACACCAATCACATTTTTTGGCCGATATTTTAACGCAATTGCCAGGTCAGTGATGCCATCGCCGCAGCCGAAATCCAACAAGCTTGCGCCGGCCATTTCCATTTCTGCATTTAGCCATTCATGTATAATGGGAGCCGCACCTTCAAAATGGTCCTTAAACCACTGATCAGTGATATTTTCGCTGCTCCATTGCGGCAATTTGGACCGGGGCAGAGAAGATATTATAGGAATCTCCCTCTTTGAAGTTTTCCTTAGGTGCGTTATCAGGCGCTGCAACAGAGTGGTCATTTGCTATTTCCTTGTTTCATATTTATTAGCGCCCTATCCCCACAAGGGAGTTATTGTTCTTGGCGCAATTTCTGAAGTCTCTTCTTCCTGTGCGAGAGATAGGATCGATGGTACTGTCAACTTTTTTGTGTGAATTTCTCATAGGCCAATTCTTTGAGAAAAGGCAGGTTGTTACGCACTTTTCCTATTGGGTTTGATCTCCAATGCAATTCCATTCTCAGAGAGATAAAGGC
>PQXD01000067.1 GCA_003194485.1 Deltaproteobacteria bacterium | reverse complement strand
TGCGAGGCGGAAGGCACGCAGACGTACTTTTGTACTTCAAGTGCCTGACAACAAAGCAGATTTGGTAAAATTGGCTGCCCCTTGTGGCTTCAAATACCGAACAATTTTTAACTCCGGTGGAATGCACTTTTTGGGTGAACATTCCAAACTGGACAATACACCATAACTTACTGATTTTTCTATTTGTTCCTTATTGTTCGGTGTTTGAAGTGCATAATTTGGGTTCAAGTATTTGCCTAATTACCTCGGGTTGGGTCCTGGTGATAAAACTGATGATCTTCATCCCGGCATGGCATTTGGGACATTCAAGGGGATCAACCTCCCACACTTTCTTGATGCACTCCCGCCATGTTTTCGGCGGTCAAACCTACGTGATCACGTCGGTTCCGGAGCTCCTATCGGGAAAGCCCATGAAACCTCTTATCGTGGAAATCGTTGGAAAAATCATCGAAACAGGCGCCTCCAGAGGGATGGGAAGGGCCATGGACACCTGTTTTGCGGTGATGGCCTGTCGCGGAGCCATAAGGGCGAACTCAACTTTAACGCCCACTGTCCCCCCCACGGCCGTCCCACCTGGGTGGAATGGACAGTGAGGGATATTGAAAAGGCGTTTAAACGAGTGGTTTAGCCCTTGCTGGCCACAAAGAGACTCTGCTTAAACAATCTCTACCAACTCGATATCAAAGGTCAGGTCTTTCCCTGCCAAAGGGTGGTTGGCATCTAATGTAACGGTCGATTCAGAGACATCGGTCACGGCGACTATAATCATCTTGCCGTCTTTTTGGGGTATCTGCAACCGCTCGCCGACCTTTGGGTTTACTTCCGCCGGAAACTGGTTCCGGTCTATCTCCACTACCATTTCTCTGCGGTGGGGGCCGTACGCATTATCCGCGGGTATCTCGGTTGTTCTCGATTCCCCGGGACTCATCCCAACCACGCCCTGTTCAAAGCTCGGTATTATTTTACCATCGCCGATGGTAAATTCCAGGGGATCACGGTTGGCGGAAGTGTCAAAGACCGTGCCGTCTTCCAATTTGCCCGTGTAATGAACCTTAACGGTATCGCCTGATTTTGCCTGTGCCATTATTCCTCCTTTTTGTTGCAATTCCTATGTCTCCATCGGCCCGAAGCCGGCAGAACATGAATATTATAATAAGCTTGTTTGTTACCGGAAGGGACAGACAGATATTCGGAGGCCCATTGTGGAAGGAAGACTGGTGCTTTTGACGAGTCCTGGCCCGGGAAGTCTTACGCAGAGCGATCCGCTTGACCTGAATGTCGTTTGTTTTCGTAAAAATTCATATAACAATTAAGCTATATTGTCAATTTTTAGTAGAGCGCCTTGATCGTGCCGGCATCCAACTTCAGGGAATAAAAGACGATATGCGCTACTTGCATCATAGTCCCGATATGTCCCGTATCCGCCCCCTGATCCGGGAATTATATACCGGGTTCTTCATTTTCCGTTTTCAGTCTGCTGCGGGAGTAATATCGGCTTTATGTCAACGTACCGCCGCCTGAAAACGCGAATCCTATAGCTCAGCGGTCTGTCAGGGGATATCCATATTTCAAGGATGTAATCTCCAGGGGGAACGTCGTGAAAATAGTACATTTCCGATCCATGCGGCACCTCCTTAAAGCCGGTTTTTCTATAACACGCTTTTCGGAGTGTCCGCTATGACTGTACCACTTCACGGGACGCCCTTGCCTTCGGATAGTAGTTTATGATAGATATTACTATCAGTGGTTCAGCTACAGAGGACTTTCACCTCGCCGCTGATTAAATCGTTCTCGGCGGCTACGCCGCCGCGATTCGGCAAAGAAAATCTAATTTGCAGTTTGGCAACCGAAACAATCAATTCGAACGTGAGCATTGCCCTGCTATCAGGAGGTAACAATGAATTTAAATACTGTTTCCATATTCGACCTGAGTCCACCAGAGAAGCTACAACTGGTGGAAGATCTCTGGGACGATCTGGCGGCTACCCCGTCAGAGGTTCCTGTGCATGAATGGCAAAAGGAGGAGTTGGCTCGTCGAAAGGCCAACTTGATGAGCAACCCGGCTTCGGGGCTTTCGTGGGACGAGGTAAAACGCAGGGTTCGAAATCGCTATGGCCGCTGAACTAATAATCGCGCCGGAAGCACAACAGGACGTCGATGAGGCATATTGTTGGTACGAAGATCGCCGCCCCGGTTTGGGGGAAGAGTTTCTCGGCTGTGTGGACGCCTGTATCCAAGCAATTTGTCGCATGCCCGAACTCCACACGAAAGTCCACGAGGAGTACCGTCGGGCGTTGTTGAGGCGGTTTCCGTACGCCATCTTTTACGAGTATGCCGGTGGGAAGGTGACAGTCTACAGCATCTTCCATACATCCAGGGATCCAAAGAAATGGCGCAGTCGCTTGGTGTAACTTGCCAAGCATCGCTGAACCTGAATAAAAAGGAAGACAAATTATGGGTAAAAAAGCAAGGAAGAAGAAAAAAACAAAGAACTGGATATTTCATATAAGATACAGGCAGCAAGCACCGGGTAGGCTGCTTGCCATACAATTACTGCCATTGGTCTGAAGATTCTTTCATAGAGCAACCATTTTTTTGACAGGAGTTTAACCGTTAATTCTCTTTTTATCAATTTTATTCAATAATTTCAACAAATTATCTGCCAATCTACTGTAAGACCCCTCGGCGCACCCTTATTCCCCCCTAAAAAAATCAAGTTATCCTG
>PQXD01000066.1 GCA_003194485.1 Deltaproteobacteria bacterium | reverse complement strand
CACAAGGGGCAGCCAATTTTACCAAATCTGCTTTGTTGTCAGGCACTTGAAGTACAAAAGTACGTCTGCGTGCCTTCCGCCTCGCATCTTTGGCAAACTTGGCTGCTGCATAATTCGGGATTATCCCCCGGCTGATATTCAGGTACAAGCTCCTTGAGTTTAATACGAATGCCGGGACCATCGTGCCTCATGGCTGCTTCACGGAGTTCTCCGATCCCTTTCATGAGCCATGACCGGAAGGCCTCCCTGTCCCCGTGCCCGTTCCAGTTTCCATCCGGCCGCAGGACCATGATCTTCTTATGGGAGGTTTGAACTATACCCTCACCTTCAGTGATGAGCTCCTCGTAGAGCTTTTCGCCGGGACGCAGACCCGTGTATATAATTTCAATATCTTCCCCCGGTTCTTTTCCTGAAAGGCTTATCAGATCCCTTGCCATCTGGGCAATCTTCACAGGGGTACCCATCTCCAGGATAAATATCTCTCCTCCCTCGCCCAGGGCCCCTGCCTGCAGTATGAGCTGGCAGGCCTCGGGGATGGTCATAAAGTAACGAGTTACCTCGGGGTCAGTCACAGTTACCGGCCCGCCATACGCAATCTGTTCCTGAAACAGGGGCACAACCGACCCGGACGATCCAATCACATTTCCAAAACGAACACACATCATGATCATACCGTTTTGGCCGTGGTAGGCCTGCATAAGCAGTTCGCAAATCCTCTTGGTCGCCCCCATCACATTGGCCGGACGTACGGCCTTGTCCGAGGAGACCATGACAAAATGCCCGGCCCCGTGCGCTGCAGCCGCTTCCATGATATTCCGGGTCCCGACGATATTGTTAAATACCGCTTCCCATGGGTTCTCTTCCATCATGGGGACATGCTTATAGGCGGCTGCATGAACGATAACCTGGGGTCTGTACTGTTCAACAAGCATGTCTACAACCGGAGCGTTTTGCACATTTGCCAGGATTGGCACGTAATCGCTGAAGTGTAACCTGTGCTTCAGCTCCGTCTGAATGGCGTAAAGATTGGCCTCTGAGCTATCAATCATCACCATGGTCCCTGGCCTGAACTTTACAATCTGGCGGCAGAGCTCCGAACCGATCGATCCCCCGGCACCTGTCACCAGCACACGCTTTTCCTTGAGGTAAGCCCGGATAGTTTCCAAATCCAGCTTCACCGGCTCACGTCCCAGGAGATCGTCGTAGCTGACATCGCGCAAGGCCTTGATACTGACCTTTCCATCAATAAGCTCCCCCAACCCGGGTAATGTCTTGAATGGGACTGCGGATTCCTTGCAGATATCGACAACACGCCTCATCTGAGGTCCTGTCGCGCTTGGGAGGGTAATGAGGATTTCCTGGGCTCCGAGTTCGGCAACAAGGCGGGGCACTCGGCAACAGTGCCTCTAACAGGCACACCGTGAATCAGTCGGCCTTTCTTCCTCTGGTCATCATCCACAAACCCCACTACCCGGTATTTCAGCGAGGGATTGTCCGCGAGCTCACGAAACGTCTTCTCGCCGGCATCACCCGCGCCGACCAGGATAACAGGCTTCCCGTTCGACCTTGACCTGGAGGCAATATCGGGCCGTTTTGTCTTTTTAAGAAATCCCTCATGGTAAAGTAAACGAACCGCAATCCTTAAACTGCCGGTGAAGAGAAACGTCAGACCGGCGTCAATTACAAAGACCCCGCGCGAATAACCATGGAAGTGTTGCAAGAAAAGGATCACGGAAACGATCACCAGGCTTGAGAGAATGGTTGCCTTTAAGAGCTTCCACACATCGGAAAGGCTCGAATAACGCCACATCCCGCGGTACAGGCCAAGAGATAGAAATGTAACGGTTTTTACCGGTACAAGGACAGGCAGGAGCGATAGGATCTGGTTCAATATACCGGCCGTGAGCTTGAAATCGAACCGGATGAGGTATGCCCCGGCGTGCGCCATGACAAACAGCACCATGTCGCCCGAAACCATCAAATAGAAATTCCGGTTTCTTAACTGGTGAAGCATCTTTGACCTCACATCCTAAGAGTTTGCCTAAGTATTCACGGAACGTTGAAATTGGAAAATGGAAATTGGAAATTTGGCCTTCATGCTTTTGTACTGTTGATGAACGCATTCAATTTTGGGCCGAGTTTTTCAACTATTACTTCGTATTCTGTCGCATTTGACTCAGATAAAACTTTTCTTCTGATAAGTTTTCGCAACCATGATTTGGTTTCTTCAAACGAACCTCTTGAATATAGATAGAACTTTTTCCTGTCAGCGGGAGTATACCGGCCATACCCTTCTGCTATATTTGCAGCTATGCTGTCAGATGATCGTATTATCTGGTAGCCCACGGTGTTCTGAACCTTTTTGTTCCACTTATCAAAGTCGTACCAGATCATATCTGATAACTCTTCTGCCAGTTTGTAAACATCCAACTCGTAGACTCGCTTCATTTCTTCCTAGTTTCCAATTTCAAGTTTCCAATTTCAAGTTTCAAGCCGTAAACGGCTAAAAGTTTGCCCAGCGATCTCGACCACGACAGGAGAGGATTACATCCATAACCCTGTATAAACCTGCATTGCTCATTTGTGTCCCTATCCCGGCTAAATGTCAAGGGTCAAGATTAGAACCTGGATATTTCATATAAGCGCAGGCGAATTTTGTGACGCAGCACAGGAGGCTCTTTTGAGCCTTCAGAGGCAAGCTGTGATCGTCTTTTCTCAAGCTATGGGTAAAAATACCACCATAGCCAGGAT
>PQXD01000065.1 GCA_003194485.1 Deltaproteobacteria bacterium | reverse complement strand
TCCGGATTATAGCTTCTGAAATTGTAGTTCATGAGGCCCTCAAAAAGCAATTATCATGTTGAAATTATATAATATTTTACCGAATTCGGCCTCATTTTGCAACTAATATTTGCGGGACAGACTCATATGGCCTGAAAAGAAGAAATGCCAAAAAACTACAAATTTCACGCAATGTCCCAGCTTTTGAATTTCAACATTCAAAATTGTGTCTGAACGGCCTCGTTCAGACACTAAATAAGACTATCTCTCCCCTAAAAACGACCTTCTCACCTTATCATTTTCAAGGAGGTTTTTTGCTTCATCCTGAAAGGCAATTTTGCCTATTTCAAATACGTAACCTCGATCTGCATATTCCAAAGCCATTCTTGCATTCTGTTCCACGAGAAGAATGGCGGTTCCGTCCCTGTTAATCTCCTTTATCTTCTCAAACAGGATATCCACATAATTCGGGGAAAGTCCCAGTGACGGCTCGTCCAGTAAAAGCAGTTCTGGTTCCAGCATCAGTGCCCTGCCGATGGCGAGCATCTGCTGCTCTCCGCTGCTTAACGTCCCCGCCCTTTGTTTTTGCCTTTCTTTAAGTACCGGGAATAGGCTGAATACCTGGCAAACTCGGGGACCGCTCAAATCAGGTTTGGAGAATACCCCTGTTCTTTGTATTTCACCAGTGCCAGGTTCTCCAGCCTCGGGGTCAGCCTTGGAATGCCATCCTCCATCTCCTACTGTTTGCAGGTATTCTTGCATTCAGTGTCACTTTGTGCAATTATACTTTTATATGGTTTCAGATTTAGTCGCAAGAAGATTCTGGATAGAGAGGATCGGAAAGGCCTGGCAGAGACGCTCCGTGGTATGGCTTTCAGGGGTGCGCCGGGTGGGCAAGACCTGCCTGTGCCTTACTTTGGGAGACATTGAGTACTTTGATTGCGAGCTTCCCAGGGTACGCAGAATGCTGGAGGACCCGGAGAGTTTTTGGGAAGGAATGCACGGGAAAAGGGTGGTGCTCGATGAAGTACACAGGCTTCCTAATCCTTCAGAGGTCTTAAAGATTGCTGCTGATCATTTTCCAGGCGTAAAGATCTTGGCCACTGGCTCCTCTACCCTGGGCGCATCGGCAAGGTTCAAGGATACTCTATCAGGGCGCAAGGCAGAGGTCTGGCTTACTCCCATGATTCTGTGCGATCTTAAGGATTTCGGCCAGGCTGACTTGAAATACCGGCTCCTGAGGGGCGGGCTCCCTCCGTTTTTCCTCTCCGGGGAATATCCCGAGCAGGACTTCCAGGAATGGATGGATGCATTCTGGGCCAAGGACATCCAGGAGCTTTTCAGGCTGGGAAAGAGATATTCTTTTCTGCGTTTTGTGGAGCTGCTTTTGATGCAAAGCGGGGGAATCTTTGAGGCCACCCGTTTTGCCGGGCCATGCGAAGCGAGCAGGACCACCATTGCCAACTATCTCGAGGTGTTGCAGTCTGCCCATGTTGCCCATGTGCTAAGGCCTTTCAGCACTTATCGTTCATCAGAGATTATCTCTGCCCCCAAGGTCTATGCCTTTGATACCGGCTTTGTGTGCTACTACCGGGGGCTCAGCACCTTACGGCCTGATGATCTGGGGCTTTTATGGGAACATCTTGTCTTGAACGAGATCCAAGCCTGCTTTCAGATGCATCACGTGCATTACTGGAGGGATAAAAGAGGCCACGAGGTAGATTTTGTGCTTATCTTTCGTGGAATTTCCCCTATAGCTATAGAATGCAAGTGGTCTGCCAATGATCTTGACTGTAAAAACCTCCTTGCCTTTTCCAGGCGTTATCCAGAAGCCGTTTTCTTCGTGGTTGCCGCGGATGTCAAGCAGGCCTTTTCCCGTAAGTACAAGGGGATTTCTATAAAATTTCTGAATCTGCCCCAGCTTATCGAAGAGCTTGATGATAGGAGGCCACAGGGGGTCCCAGGACAGTACGTCTCATAAAAACAGTTCTTTTAGCTTTTGCTTATCGGTTTTCAGGATCTCGGGTCTTCCGGAATAGGCAACTTTCCCCAGTTTAATTGAATAGATGTGATGGCAGACTTCCAGGACTTCCCGGACCTTCTGCTCTACGATCAGGACGGTCACCCCGAATTCGCGGACCATTCCAAGGCGGGTAATGCGATAAGGTGACAGCCCGTTCAAATCCCTGCCACCATATATGATCTTTCCCGAATCCGGGGTTAGAAAACCCGTTATTACATTAAATAACGTGGCCTTTCCTGCCCCGTTAGGGCCGATAATACCGGTGATCGAGTTTTTTGGAACTTCTAAGGAAAAATCATCAAGGGCAATGGTCCCATCGAAATTCTTGTTGGCGTTTATAATATTTAAAACCGGAGCCATATCTTATGTTCGTCCATAATGAATCAATTGCCTTCTTCGTGTCCTTCGTGGTGAAAAAATATGCCCTACACGTTGCTGAAATTCTCATCTGATGTCTGTGTCCGTTATTCCATCAGCCCTTTTCCTTTGTTAAAATTCCTTCTATCTCCTCTTTTGAGTGCATTGTCAAATGCACCCTTAACCAACGATGAAGCAGAAACGTTCAAAGTAATTCATCCTTCAATAGAAACTTAAGCTGATCTCTCTTTTATACTTCTATCATTATTCCTTGCAAATCAGCGTAACTAGCTTCTTGGCGAAGGAATCTTAGAGTGATTGAAACTATTTCAGATTGACGATTGGATAACTCATTCCTTCTTTTATTTATTTTTCCATGCGCCAGGTCTAAAACCTTCGCCTTTCAGGCGAAAGGCTTCAGCAGTTAAGGGATCGTGGTAAACTTGCTCATGGGAGGTTATCGCCATAAGCAAAGAATATCGCAAGGGG
>PQXD01000064.1 GCA_003194485.1 Deltaproteobacteria bacterium | reverse complement strand
AAGGGGCTGAAGGCCTTATCCAGGATATTGCTCCATCCCATCAGGATACCAATGGCCAGCCCGGCCATAGAGCCGGTGCAAAAGCCGATCAGGACCCGGGTCAGGCTGCTGAGAAAATTCGCTGCCAAGACCCCGTTGGCACTCAACTCATAAAATTCCCGTAAAACTTCCGAGAAAGGAGGAAAGAAAAAGTGGCCCGGAACAAGATCGAGGCGGGCGGTGATCTCCCATATAGCCAGAAATATGGCTACAGGTATTATCCCCCACCTTGGCCTTATTTTCCCGACCCGGTTCATCTTAAAGATCTCAGATCCAGGATATCCCCGGCCTTGAAGCTGTTTCTTATGTAACCCAGCCCGGCCGTATAATCTATCACCTCTTGCACCATTTCCGGATCGATAGAAGTGGTATATTCCAACCGGCCCATAGAGCGCTTCAGGACCTCAGGGGTGATCTCAAACCTGGCGGCCGTCTTGACCACCTTGACCGGCAGGACTTTCTCCACGGTTATTGAAAACTGCCGGGCCATAACGGCCGCAGCCTCTTCCGGATGCCGGTTAACCCAATCGGTTGCCTTCTGGGTCACCCTTACCAATCTTCTGACTATATCCGGGTGCTTCCTTATCAATTCTTCTTTGACCACCAGAACGCTTCCCTGCATCCTGGGCCAGAGATCCTGGGCCGTGAGCAACATTTTAAAGCCGTAATCTTCGGCCATGCTGGCCCACTGTTCCGGCAGAAAGGCGGCATCAATCCGGCCCATTTTGATTGCCAGTAACTGTCTCGGCGGGTTCATCCGCTGGACCTTATTTAATATCCTGGACGGATCAAGACCATATCAGTCAATAGTCTTATGAAGAAGGACGTCCACGGCCCCGCCCTCCCTGACACAGCCGATCCGGAGGCCGGGTCTCTCCAGGTCCTTAACGGTCTTTACCTTCCTGGGGTCGGCTACCAGGCCGTAGCCGTATCTATGTGTCCCGGCAATGATCTTTATGGGCACCCCGGCATTGGCATAGACATTTATGGCCGGCACCAGACAGATATAGGCCGCCTGAATATCTCCCCGGGCCAGGGCCGCAGTCAGGGCCATGCCGGTCACATAGCTTTCATAGGTAGATAGCTCGAGCCCTTCCTTTTTAAACCAACTCTTGTCCCCGGCCACGTAGGCACAGGCAGCATGATCCATAAACTCTACGGCCATGCCTATATTCTGCCCTTCCTGAGCAAGAGTGACAGAAGGGGAGAGGCAAAGGAATAATGCAACAACCAGCAGATTGAGTTTTTTGATGTCTCTAAAAACATTCACAGGAGAGCCTCGAAAAACCGGTAGTGAAGCTGGAGGAAACACCAGTCGGCCTCAACATCATCGGCCATCTTTTTGACAAATTCTCCGGACCAGAAATGGCCATAGCCGAATTGGAATTCCAGTCCCTTGAAGGGAGTGATATATTTCCCGATAATGTCAAATTCCACCCCGAGTTCGTTACCTGATTTGCCGGTTTTGTCCTTATAGACCTTTTGGTTCTGGTACCAGGCGTCTTTGTCTTCTGCAAGCCAGAACCTGTGCAACTCCGCCTTGAAGCCCAGGTTTTTAAGGGGCTTGAATTCCAGATTGGCCTGGGCATCCTGCAGATTCTTCCAGTCCATCAGGTTCATCCGGCCGTACATTCTATCCCTGGCCCCGAAAACCCCGTCAAAGGTGCCTCTGTCACCGTCTGTGGGGTTCCCGTCTCCGGAGGCATAGGAAAATTCAGCGCTGATCCGCGGAGTCCAAGGAACCGTCCTGAATTTATAGCCGGCAAACAGATGGTAACCATAGGCCTCTAAGTCGTCATTTCCCCACTCGCCGGTCTGCCAGACAAAGGTAAAATCGTAATCAAACCCGGGAAGGATTTCGGCATAGGTCCTTAAGCCGTAATAATTTGAATAAAAATCATCAAAGGTATTGTCTTCGCTTTTAAAATTTGCGTGCGTATCCCATTTCCTTACAAAAAAGGGCTCCAAATAGAAGCCCCTGCCCTGCATCGGAATAAGGAAATGGCTATAGACAGCACAACCTTCAAAGAGGTGACGGTGATCTAATGAGAACCTGTCAGGTTCATGGATAATGTTTCTCCCGTAGAATGTATCTACAAAGTTATCTCCAAATCTGTATGACAGTTTTACTGCATCCCATATATATCGCCCAGTATTTCCCCATTCACCGGGACCAAAAATCCTTTTGTCACCATAGGCTATGATCTGCCTGCCCCCTTTTAGACTGAGTTTCCTGCCAAAAAGATTTTTCAGCTCAAGGTAGGTGTCAAATGGCTCCAAATAATCTTTGTTTGGATTGTGCTCAAGTCCCAATTTTGAGTTATAGAAGGCGTCATCAGGAAGGGCTACATCATAGGCCCTTGAATCCTGTAAGCCCGCAGAGATATGCACATTCTTGTGCGGGTTGAAATCGAAGGTGAGTCGAATCCTTTGAAGCAGAAACCCGTCATCCGAGTCGCCTTTCGGGGGATTTTTCCCGTAAAACTTCTGATTGAAGTTGTCCTCATATTCCCACCTGTATCTTATATCAGCGTTAATCCTGAGCAGGTCATCCGCAACAGCAGGAGAAGAGACAAAGGCAAACAAAGTTAAAAACGCAAGAAGACATTTCTTCCACATAACAATTACTTTCTTATAGAGTTTGTGTGCTGCATCCCTACCTACGGACATGTCCTATGACCGTAATTTCTATGTAAATATTCTTATGAACCCGTCCGTGGTCCACTGGCAGCCGGTCACACAGGGGAGCTCCTTCTGAAAACGATTTGCGTCAGCCCTGTAGTTTTCTTGGTCTTCGCAGCATGGGAAACCCCCGGCTCCGGAGCGCAGCGGAGGAGAACGGGGGAGGGTCTC
>PQXD01000063.1 GCA_003194485.1 Deltaproteobacteria bacterium | reverse complement strand
CGGCATTAGTGGGATCTTTGAGTGAAGCGTATAATCTTATGACAGAAGCCTATGCTGAAATGCAAGGTCTTGATGTTGAGAAATTCAAAAAGCAATACGCTAAAACCTTGAAAACTTGCAGAGAATGGCAGAGAATATAAGGGAGGAGGTCTAAGGAAAGTGAAAGAAATAGAAGAAGTCTGGAATTCACTCGAGTATGATCAACGCTTAGCTGCCACAGCGTATGTGTTTCAGAAGATCTGTGAGCATGCAAAGACCGGTGGTACGTACAGAAAGCTGATCTATGATAGACTTGGCTTTGACTCGGATGCATATTTGGTCCTATTGCCCGAAGGTAGGCGCATTAGCAACGAATTTATCCTTCATTCCCGGGGTGATAAATAAAAAAATCTCAAAAAGTGCTTGACAAATTCAGAGCTATGTATTACAGTGTAGTTAACATCAGAAAAAAGGAGGTAGAAAATTATGAACTGGCTCAACAATTTTAAACCCGAGGCGTTAATATATGAAGAGGGTGGCCAGGGCGCCTTGATCGTTAAACTTCTCCAGGCTGGTCGGGTTAACCGGCTTCGCCGCAGAATCCTCTATCGTAATGCCGTGGAGCGGGGGATAGAAAGCCGTTTAGCAAGGTTACATCTTTTGGCCAGGGGAGATTTACCAGAAGACAGGATGGAGGCTAAGTAAATGGACGCTACTCGTACTTGTGCAGTTTGCGGTGAAGAGAAATCTTTTAAGGAATTTGGCGACGGGATTTCTGTGCCTAAGACGACATGTCTTGCATGCCACCACAGAATTAAGGAGTCAAAAAGGCCCCTTAAAGAAAAGAGGGTCAATCCTGTCTTGCAATTCTTGGAAGAGCTTGGAAGGGAGGAGTTAAATTAAAAATGCTCTACGTATATCAGTGTAAAATCTGTAGTTACAAGATCGAGAAATCTCACAGTATAAAGGACGAACCTTTCAACAATCTTTTCTGTACACGCTGCCGTCAAAAAACTCCTGTTAAGCGGTTGATCTGCGGAGGAGCCTTTATATTAAAGGGCAGTGGTTGGGCGAAAGATGGTTATCACAAGGTGAAATAAAAGGGAGAAGGATGAAAAATGGAGAAGAGAGTACATGGAAATACAAAGCATGGACATAATCCTTGGAACGGCAAGCCAAGCCCAACCTATTATTCTTGGAAAAATATGCGTCAACGCTGCCAGAATCCTAACAATCCTCGGTTTAAAGATTGGGGCGGCCGTGATATAAGGGTTTGTAATCGTTGGAAAGATTTCTCTAACTTTTTGGCCGATATGGGCGAGCGTCCAAAAGATAAAACTCTCGACAGGATAGACAATAATGGAAACTATGAACCAGGTAATTGTAGGTGGACAACTCTGGAGGGGCAAATTCAAAACCGGAGAAATCAGTATTTGTTTGTCGGGATAAACGAACAAGGTACCATTATCGCCTCCAACAATCAGCGCGAATTTGCCAGACAGCATGGGGTACATCAAAGTGCTATTGCCAACTGCCTGAACGGCAGAGCAAAATCTCACAAAGGCTGGCGCTTTAAGCGAATCACAAGCCTTCCGGGTGAACCTTTGCGCTGGAAATAAAAAAAATCTCAAAAAAAGTTAAAAAAGTGCTTGACAAAATGAAGGGGATGCATTAAAGTGGATTTAACGCTGAAAGAAAAAGGCGAAAAACCAAAAGGAGGAAAAGACAAATGTTAGAAAAATTTTGGAGCTTCAAATTTAGAGGGATTCGCTTTTATATTTTCCCCACGATAATCTTGACCCTCTTTTTTCTGGCAGGGAAGAATGCGTTCAACGATTATATTGACCAGAAAATGACAGAAGGCTACATTCTGGCGGTCAAGCACTCGGTAGAAAGAGGAAGCGAATTCAAGCTGCTTCAGTTGCAGTATTTGAAATACTTGGCATCAACTCAAAATGATGGCAATACGAAAAGAAGGAGGGTAAAATAAAATGATAGATCCGAGATTATTTTTGATGGTAGACGTAGTAAAGGGAGCCTTGCTCCGCCGGATGGAGAGAGAGTCCAAGATGATCCTGAGCGACGATTATCTTTCTGAAGAGAGAAGGTGTAAGGCTGTTGCGCTCTACAATGCGGTGAGCTGGGATTTCGTGAATTATATAAAGAAGCTCCACGCTATAAAGAGCCCGGAGTTTTTACTTGCACTGGCAAATAGTGCAGTGAGCATTTTCTCCGATAACATGCATGCTGCTTGGATATTCGCATATGATGGCAAGCTCGGCCCGAACTATCCGATCCATTGGCTGATGGCTGAAAAGCATGAGATGGATATGCGGATATAGTGGGGCAAAAGAAAAAGAGAGGTGGAGAAGATAAAATGTGTACCTTCGATTACTTTGAACTGATAAGAAAGCATGCCCTTGGGAGGAAACTCTCTCCGGCCGAAATTGAGTACTTGGCCTACGTAGAATACACTGAATACAGGGGAGAGACCTCGCGCGAATATATAGACGGGGTAGAATGGGATTTGCTTTTATTGGATTATGATAAAATAGAAAACTAGTTGCTGGAGATAGGTAAAGAAAATGGCAAAGAGCAAAAAAATCGATAGCAATATTCAGGACGGGAGTCAGTATATAATCTCCACCGAGAAGGGGAAATTCTTCAGGGCGGTGTTAAGTCCCGACCGTTGTTACTATCGTCGGATTAATGAACATACTTGGCACAGCTTGGGTTGTGGGTGTATCATTTATCGCTGGCCAGGAGACTGTGAAATTTATGAGGATTGCGCAAAGGAGTTTGAAAAGCGCCTAGTCGCCTATGAGCGAGAGATCAGGGAGATGAAATCCACAGAAATGTTAAGAAGAATCGAGATGAAGTATCCGCTTCGGGCTTGGCTGGCTGGAGACACAGCTGAGCATCGGGGTGGAAAATGTAATGTCAAAACCAAAATCACAAAAACAAAAAACAGGAGGAAAGGAAAATGAAAACAAGGATAAAAATGGCCATAGTCGCGTTGGGGGCTTTTGCACTGACAGGATGTATCACAGTGGGTCCTGTGGTAACGGATGTAACT
>PQXD01000062.1 GCA_003194485.1 Deltaproteobacteria bacterium | reverse complement strand
AGAAAAAACCAGGATGAAAAAGGAAAAACGATGGATTTTTACCCCCAAGATTAGTACACTACTTTAACCTGTCGCCGGGGTATTTTGACCCGGCCACAGGTGGGGTATTTTGAAGTGGCCATCGAGGCGGTTTCCCTCACCTGACATCCAACTTGATACCGAAGTCCCCTTTTATCAGCGATTTCAGCCATTTTTAAAATTTTAAGGAGTCCTCCATTCTTTGAAAGACGAAGATGGATCATGTGGTAACTCCTGTTTTTTGCCATGGTCTCTATATCACTGACAGTAATGGCTGATTCATCTGCCACAAATTGAAAATCACGGCTCTCCGGATCCTTAAGAAGAAAGAGTATTTCCTCTCTGTCCCTGCCAAAAGGCTCTTCAACCAGAAATATCCCGTACTTCCGGCATAATTTAAGGCTTTCAACTGCTATCTCCAACGACCAGGATGCATTGGCATCGACCCTCAAATCAAAGTCCTGCCCTAGTTTTTCCCGTGAAAGCTTTAGTATTTCCTTATTATAATCTAGATCAGTGCCGACCTTGATACGCATATTACGTATGTTCACTTTTTGGTACATGTCCAGAATATGTTCCGCTGCTGACAGGGGAAGCATGGGAAGGGTTCCGCCATACCGAATTGTCTGCTTTAGAGGCTCTTTTTTTAACAGGCCATAGATGTCTTCCCCTGAGCTGTTGCAAAACATGTCAAGGAGCGCTGTTTCTGCTGCACATAACAGGGGAAGCTCGTGTGATTCAATGGCCAGGGAATCCAAATGCTCTTTTGCTTCTTCCCACGATATATCCTTTTCAATAAGGGGCCCGAGTATTCTTACTATAATTTCCTTGGCATTTTCCAGCGGGTCTGCATCTTTCCAGATCTCGCCCGATACATAGTCTCGCACGACAGCCTCACCGAATCCCCTTTTCCCATGCCCTTCTATTTTGAGAATAAGGGAATCGGAAAAGGATCGCGATGCCATTGCATGCGTAAAATCCATCTTAAAAGGGATTTTTAATGCGTAGATCTCTGCTTTTTCAATCTTTGCTGGTTGCTTCATAATGACTAATAGCTTACTTTAATAAAAATTCTTATCAACAGGCCCTTGGGGTTGTGGAAGTTAAATGTGCAATCGTAGCCTTTCAGAGTATAATATATATACAGAACAAATCTTTGTCTTAGTCCTCATAGTTGGCTGTTTTCTATTAGCAGAACATCAGCTGGCGTCACATCGGGGAGGACAGGCTCAAGCTCTTTCTAAAAGAGATGTTATTGCAAATAATTCACAAGATGCCTGCAGTGCAAGGGAGCTGCTCTTTTTTCGTCCTGTGGATATAAACCGTGCGTCTATTGAGGAACTGGCCCTTCTCCCGGGCATTGGTGAAGTCACTGCATGCAGGATTATTCAGTTCCGCCAGAGCCTTGGTTTTCTCCTTTCTGTCGAGGAACTTGATGCCATTAACAGTCCTCTGAATCCGAAACTATTAGGGGCGATGGGCCCTTACTTAGCTGTTGAATCTGATTTCTGACACCCATAGTCCTGAAACAGCCCGGATCCTTGCCATGGCCGGTAAGGGCGGCACCGGCAAGACCACCCTCAGTGCACTCCTGATCAAATACCTTGTGGAGAAAGGCCTGACTCCTGTGCTGGCCGTGGACGCCGATGCCAATGAAAATCTTAATGAACTCATCGGCCTTTCAGTGGAGACCAGCCTGGGAGATATCAGGGAGAGCATGAAGACAGAGACACCTCCCGGCATGACCAAGAGAGATTACATGGAGATGCACATAAACCGTGCCATTATAGAGGCCAAGGGTTTTGACTTACTGGTCATGGGCCGGCCCGAAGGCCCTGGATGCTATTGCATGGCCAATACGATCCTGGCACAGGTAATAGAGGGGCTGGCCAGGAGTTACCGCTATCTCATAGTCGATAATGAGGCGGGAATGGAGCACCTGAGCCGCTTAAACCTCCGGAAGATACATACCTTATTTGCTGTGTCTGATCCTTCAATCCGGGGGATAGTCGCAGCGGCACGCATAGCCGATCTTACTAAGGCATTAAAATTAGAAGTTAGAAATAAAGTGCTCGTGGTAAACAGGGTGCCGAGGGACCTGCCGGCAGCACTGGAGGAACAGATACAGGAGGCCACAGGGAAAACAGATCTCCTGTTTGGTGGCTGTATCCCGGCAAGCGACGATATTTTCCAGAGCGAGCTCCAGCAGGAATCCCTGCTGAAGCTCTCAGCCAAAACTGACGTATTACAAGCAACAAAACGGATTTTTGACAAATTCCTTTGATCTTTTTTACTGCGCCATTTCCCGGCTACCGGGTAAATATTCGGTGAACCCTGGTTCACTGGTAACCGGTCACAGGGGAGCTCCTTCTTCCAACATGCTCTCGCCCCTTGTTTTCTTAAGGCCTTTGCAGCATGGGAGACCCTCCCCCGTTCTCCTTCGCTTGCTTCGCTCCGGAGCCGGGGGTTTCCCATACTGCAAAGGCCAAGAAAACTACAGGGCTGACGCAAATCGTTTCCAGAAGGAGCTCCCCTGTGACCGGTTTAAGTCCATTGTGCTTCGGAGTTGCCATCAGCACCCTGCCGCAGAAGCGGTTTGCCTTTTGCGGGGTTTCAACCGCGGGCCGGATTGCACTGCCTCTTTCGGTCTGCAATGAGTAAGCTTTGAAACCCGAAAAAAGGCAAACCGCTTCAAGGTAGGATATAACGGGCTCACCGGATATTTACGCTACCGGCTTCATGGTCCAGTACCTGCCGCATTTTCCTGAGCAGATCATCTATTCTGAAAGGTTTGTTTACATAAGGCAGGTTACTCTTTTTCAGTTCTTCGCATAGTCGATGATTTTGGCTGTAGCCGCTACAGAATAACACCGTAATATCAGGATCGATTTCCTTGAGCTTCTTATAGGTCTCTTTGCCGTCCATCCGGGGCATGATCATGTCCAGGAGCACAAGGTCAATATTGTGGCCGAATGCCTTGTAGACATGTAAGGCCTCAAGCCCGTCTTGCGCCAGGAGCACATTGTAACCATGAGCGGAAAGGATATCCAGTGTCAAATCCCTGACACTGGATATTTCATATAAGCGCAGGCGAATTTTGTGACGCAGCACAGGAGGCTCTTTTGAGCCTTCAGAGGCAAGCTGTGATCGTCTTTTCTCAAGCTATGGGTAAAAATACCACCATAGCCAGG
>PQXD01000061.1 GCA_003194485.1 Deltaproteobacteria bacterium | reverse complement strand
GTGGAATAAGGCTCTTATGACAATGAATCTCAATAATCAGCATTTCCAGAAAGTCCAGAGGGGCATAAGGCCAAAATTTGGCCGAATCGAAATCTTCGGCTGATATGATTTACGGGACACGCTCTTGAGCTCCCCCGGCCCTCTCCGGCATACAGCATTGCAGACGCCGGTCGCCTTATCAAGGGCCTTGCCGATCAATACGACGAGAATGGCATGGTTGTGGAACTGCAAGTACTGCGCAAGCTCAGAAGGATACTCAGAGAGGATGACTTTCGTGTCACAGTGACCCTGTCGCGTCCAGTGAGGAGACATCACAGGACACGCGTGATCAACATCCAGGCCGGCAATTGGACACACAGGAATTTCGGATTGGCCGTGGACATAGGCACTACAACCGTATATGGCCAGCTCCTGGACCTGAATACCGGCCAGGTGCTTGCCGAGGCCGGAGATTACAACGCCCAGATGAGCTACGGAGAGGACGTCATATCCCGTATCATTCACGCCGAGAGGGCGGGCGGGCTCGAGTTGATGCAGTCCCTGGCCGTCTCCACCATTAACGGGATAATAGAAAAGCTCCTGGATTCGTGCAAGGTAAGCCGTGACGAGATAAGTTCGATCACGCTTGCAGGCAACACCACCATGACGCACCTGTTCCTCGGATTAGAGCCCCATAATATCAGGCGTTCACCTTACGTCCCTGTCAGCACCTTTTTCCCTCCTATCCGGGCCAGGGATGACCTGGGATTGGATTTGGGACGCCATGCGGTGGCCCTGGTCTTTCCGGCCATTTCCAGCTATGTGGGCGGGGACATCGTGGCAGGGATTATGGGCTCGGGCATGTACCGGACGGACGCCCAGACCCTGTTCATCGATGTCGGCACAAACGCCGAAATCGTAATCGGAAACAGGGAATGGCTGGCCTGCGCTGCCTGCTCGGCCGGGCCTGCCTTCGAGGGCGGAGGAATCACTCACGGCATGCGTGCCTCTGCCGGCGCAATAGAGGACTTCTCCATAAACCCCCGGACCTTTGAGCCCATGAACATTACCATCGGCAACAAGCCCCCCGGGGGCATCTGCGGATTGGGCCTGCTGATCATTGTGGCCACGTTATTTGAGCATGGTGTCATCGATCCGAGAGGCAAGTTCAACCGGGATCTCAGGACACCCAGGATCAGGCAGGGGAAAAGCGGCTATGAATACGTCCTTGCATGGAAGGACGAGATCCGCGGGGAATCGGATATCGTCATTAACGAAGCGGACATTGACAACTTTATTCGTGCCAAGGCGGCGATCTATGCCGGGATCATGACCTTGTTGGGCAATGTGGGGCTGGAGGTCACGGACCTGGAACAGGTAATCCTGGCCGGGGCCTTTGGCAGCTATATCGACCTGGACTGCGCAATGACCGTTGGCCTTCTGCCGGACGTGGCCCCGGAAAAGGTGAAGTATGTGGGCAATGGGTCCCTGATGGGGGCCAGGATGAGCGGATTGAGCAACCACATCCGGAAGGACGTGGTGGATGTGGTCCACAGGATGACCAGCTTTGAACTCTCCGAGGTGGATTCCTTCAAAGACCATTATGTGGCCTCCCTGTTTCTTCCCCATACGGATATCTCGTTGTTTCCAAGTGTGAAAAAACGGAATATTCCTTAGAAATGCGTTACTTAAGGAAGCGTAAATATTCGGTGAGCCCGTGGTCCACTGGTAACCGGTCACAGGGTGCTTCTTCTTCCAACATGCTCCCGCCCCTTGTTTTCTTAAGGCCTTTGCAGCATGGGACCCTCCCCGTTCTCCTCCGCTTCGCTCCGGAGCCGGGGTTTCCCATGCAGCGAAGGCCAAGAAAACTACAGGGCTGACGCAAATCGTTTCCAGAAGAAGCGCCCTGTGATCAGTTTAAGTCCACTGCACAAACCGTTCACGGGCAGGGAATATTTCTTTGAACAGTTTAACGGAAAGCTCCCGTAGTTTTCTTGGCTTTTGCTATGGGGGAAACCGCATCGCCGTAAGCGCAGCGTAAGGCGAATGCGGAGGGGGCAAGACTCCCCCATGTCAAAAGCCTTAGAAAACAAGGGGCTGAAGTGTTAAGTGAAAAGAAATATCCCCTGCCAGTGAACGGTTGCCGTCCGCCCCCTTGCCGCAGAAGCGGTTTGCCTTTTTTCGGGGTTTTGGGTAGCGGGCCGGATTGCACTGCCTCTCCGGTCTGCGATGAGTGAGCTTTGAAACCCGGAAAAAGGTAACCGCTTCAAGGCAGGATATAACCCCGAATTATGCAGCAGCCAAGTTTGCCAAAGATGCGAGCCGGTGGAATGCACCTTTTGGGTGAACATTCCAAACTGGACAATACACCATAACTTACTGATTTTTCTATTTGTTCCTTATTGTTCGGTGTTTGAAGTGCATAATTTGGGTTAAAGCTAAATCGTCTTTGGATGTGCGGGAACAGTAATGGAAGTCAGAATAATTTTTCCAGAGGACTGATGACTTTACCTTCTAAACTTCTTAAAACATGCAGGTATATCATTGTGGTCTTAACATCTTTGTGCCCCAGGAGTTCCTGAACCGTCCGGATATCATAGCCATCCTGGAGAAGATGTGTGGCAAAGCTGTGTCTGAGTGTATGGATGGTGGCTTTTTTTGGAATACCTGATTTTTTTAATGCCTTACCCATGGCCTTCTGCAATGCGCGCGAAGTTATATGGTGCCTCCTTATAATCTTTGCCCGTTGGTCAAGGCTTAAATTTTTTGATGGAAACACATACTGCCATGCCCACTCTTTTGAAGCATTTGGGAATTTTTTTTTGCCAGTGCGCTCGGCATGTAAACCGAACCGCTTCCTGCCCTTAAATCTGTTTCGTGAACTCTTTTCACTTTTTCAAGATGGCTTTTCAGTTCCGGATAAAGCATTTCCGGCAAAGGTATCACTCTGTCCTTATTCCCCTTGCCAAAACGAACGGTCAAAGACCGGTTTTCAAAGTCGATATCCTTTACACGAAGCCTGATGCATTCGGTTATACGAAGTCCGCATGCGTAAATCAGCTTTGCATGGAGGAGATATCCTTCAGGGAAATGCCTGAAAAGTTTCTTTATCTCTTTTCTGCTGAAAACAACGGGGATCCTATCACTTTTTTTCGCCCTTACAACATTATCACCGACGTCAAATTCCTTTTCAAGCACATTTCGGATTAAACCACTACCTGCTGAAAGCAGGTAGATTTCTTATACGACTGAAAGTCTAACATGGTTCAATCTTTAGTCATTAGCAATAGTGAAGGCCTCTTTAGGGCTCGCCTTTTCTTGGCTTGCAA
>PQXD01000060.1 GCA_003194485.1 Deltaproteobacteria bacterium | reverse complement strand
ATTAGAAAAATTGAGGAGTTGACTCAAAAAATGGTTGCTCTATGAAAGAATCTTCAGACCAATGGCAGTAATTGTATGGCAAGCAGCCTGCCCGGTGCTTGCTGCCTGTATCTTATATGAAATATCCGGGGAAAAGTGACAAAAATTGTCAATTTTTTGGTATCAGTCACAGGGGAGCATTCACTTCGCTCCATCCAGTGCCATATACTTCCTGTATGAGAGAGAAGACATCCATAATACATAAAATACATAATCTGGGATCAATTCCCGCGTCAGGCATTCAGGCTCCTGAGCCTCTCAAGGACAGAGGTCATATCTTCCGGCAGATTGCTTTCCCATTTCATTTTTTCCCCTGTGACGGGATGAGTAAACTGCAAGCAGGCAGCATGAAGCATCTGTCTTCGGATCTGGATAACTGCACCCCCGATCCTGAATTCCGTCGGCCCGCCGTATAAGGAGTCACCCAGGACGGGATGTCCCATGGAACTCATATGGACACGGATCTGGTGTGTTCTCCCTGTACGTATTTTTAACGACAAAAGGCTCGTGCCCCTGAATTCCTCAACAACCTGCCACTCTGTTATGGCAGATCTTCCATTTCCGGATCTGATGGACATCTTCTTTCGATTAACAGGGTGACGTCCCACGGCCGAATCCACACGACCGCTCTTGTCCCGGAGCCGGCCACTGACAAGGGCAAGATAGGTCTTGTCGATCTTTCCCTCCTTGAACTGCCTTGCTAATCCACGGTGCGTCTCATCATCCTTTGCTGCGACCATCAGGCCCGATGTGTTCTTGTCAAGCCTATGTACGATGCCAGGCCTGAGATACCCGCCTATACCCGAAAGATCCCGGCAATGATGCAGAAGGCCGTGAACCAGAGTGTGATCCTCTTCTCCAGCCCCGGGATGGACGACGAGGCCGGCTGGTTTTTCCAGCACAAGCAGATGACTGTCTTCGTAAAGGATTGCAAGAGGAATCGGAACAGGCTCGACAGACAACGGTCTTAAAGCAGGTATATGGACATCAATGCAGTCTCCGGCATGAACCCTGAGACTTGAAGAGGTTCTGGCACATCCTCTGACTTTTATATGGCCGTCTTGAATGAGGTGTTGAATTTGTGACCTTGAGAGCCCAAGGTCCTTTAAGGCAAGGAATTTATCCAGTCTCTGTCCGGCGCTATTGTCATTTACCTTTATAAATAAGTACTTGGAGGTGCCTGCAGAGAGATACGTACCTCCACTCATCCGGTCTTTTCTTTCACCCTCCTCAGACCCTGGAGAGCAATACGAAACATCTAAGCCTCAACCTCGGCCACTGCATTCACATTATTAAAGATGGACTCGATTCCCTCTGTGATCTCTTCTTCTCTTTTTTCCTTGGCCACGGAAAGTTCTTTAACAAGTAAACCCTTGGCGGTATCCAGCATTTTTTTCTCTCCGAATGAAAGGGGCTTATCCATCTGCAGAATATAGAGATCCCTCAAGACTGCAGCCAGATCAAAAATCGAACCCGATTTAATTTTATCCATATACTCCCTGTAACGACGGTTCCATGTCTGAGGAGTAAACTCCACATCCTTTTTCTCTAAAATAGCATAGACCCTCTCGACTTCATCACTTGAAATAACTTTCCTGAGCCCGACTTGTGCCGCGTTTTTCCTGGGGATCATAATTTTCATGTCATTATCAAGGATACGTATCACGTAAAAAATATGCTCGGTACCAGATATTGATTTCTCCTCTATGCCCTCGATCAGACCCACTCCATGTGCAGGATAAACTGCCATATCTCCAACATTAAACATGGTGATTAACCCCTAATAGCTTCAAACAATAAAATAAGACCATAGCGATTTTCTTAAAAATTAATATAACACAATTTTACATTTTCCGAAACATGCCGAGTTAATCTCATTACGAAGTGTGAACGGCAGACCAGGTGTTCGTATCTCTCTCAACTATTTAAAAGGACCTGTCGATAATAGAAAGAAGTTCTTCGAGCTGGCGTCGCGTAATGGGGAGAAATGAGAATCATCCGGCCCTATAGCAAATGATGCTGCAGAAATCCGTATTTTATCGTAAAAAAGCCCGAAGCCGGAATCTACGAGGGGGGGGAAACATGAAAATCAAATTCTTCAAATTGATTGGCCTGAGCCTGAGCGTCTTACCCGGCATGATTTTAAGTACAATAATTGATTCGTCAAACGCAAGTGCTTCCGGGTTTGCAGTCTATCCACGCGGAGCAGAAGGGTTGGCTATGCAACACAATGTTATTGCTCATACCGAAGGGCCTAATTCTAACTACTATAATCCTGCCTTGATTACCGAGCTTAAAGGAACACAGATAGAATCGGGCTCAACTCTTATATTTCCATCAAGAGAGTTCGAGAGTGACCAAACCGGTAGGACAGAAAAGGCAAAAAAACCAAATTTACTATCCAAGCGCATTTTCCCTTACACACCAATTAAGTAACAGGTTCACTATGGGTATTAGTGTTTTCAATCCATTTGGTCTTGGCAATGATTGGGGCAAAAAGTGGGAAGGAAGGTATCTTGCCACCAACTCTGAACTGCTGACATTCAATATAAATCCAAACATTGCGTGGAAGGTAAGCGATAGACTGGCAGTGGCAGGAGGTCTTGATTTTTTATATCTGGACGCCACGCTTGAGAAAAACATAAATTTTTCAACATATGGACTCCCGGATGGTAAACAAAAATTTGAGGGCGACGGCGACGGCTTTGGCTATAATCTTGGTCTCGTATATCACCTGAATGAAGATTGGTCGTTTGGGGCCAGCTATCGCAGCAAAATCACAGTGGATACCGAAGGAGATGGAAAATTCAGGCTTCCGCAAAATACTCCGGCATTGCTGAGGTCATATTTTCCCAATACTGACGGAAGTGTTGATGTTGAACTTCCTGCGCAGTTATTTTTTGGGTTATGTTACAAAGGTATTGATAAACTTACGGTGGAACTTGGCGGCAGATGGGAAGGGTGGTCACGTTATGAAAAATTGGCATTTAAGTTTGACCAGCCGATTGCGGGAAGCAGGTCTTCCGTGTTTGAGAAAAACTGGAATAATGTGATGTCTTATAGTGTCGAAGCCAAATATGATGTAAATGACACACTTGCTATTTTGGCAGGCTATCGTTTCGAAGACAACCCTGTGCCGGGTGATACATTTGAACCGGCAGTACTGAGTCTGTCCCGCAAATATTAGTTGCAAAATGAGGCCGAATTCGGTAAAATATTATATAATTTCAACATGATAATTGCTTTTTGAGGGCCTCATGAACTACAATTTCAGAAGCTATAATCCGGAGC
>PQXD01000059.1 GCA_003194485.1 Deltaproteobacteria bacterium | reverse complement strand
TTATACACGACGTCAGACATAGCTGCCGAAAATTGATAGATCCCTTTCAACAATTAATGTGTAATTCAAAATACTTATGCGAAATAGCAATTGCAAAAATCGGCAATTACTTATGACGCTGTGTATAATAGTTCAAGCTGGGCTTTGGAAAGCTTATGGAGAACCATATACTCAAAGGCATCATCGTTGAGCATATAGTCAGTGTGCCTTCCCTGTAAAAGCGTCAGAAAATTGATTCGGCTCTTGCTTTCAGTGCTTTCGAACCAGGCGAACAACTCATTACCTATGTGGGTGCAGTATCCGTTTCGTCCTTTGTGCCGTGCACCGGTATCATCCACGTGGACGTAGCGGGAGACCTCGAGTCCGGCAGAGAGAATCTCGTCTTTCTCCGAGTGAAAGATATCTTTTCCCTCAACAATGATACGATTAATCTGCCCTGTTGAGATATCAATTCCGAACTCCAGCAACTCTTCCCTGATCAGAGATTGGGTTACATGAGCATGGTAATATTGATACAAAATGAAGCTCACCAGCATTGAACCAAAGTGACTGTTTTCCAATTCCTTTGGCAGTTTGCCAACGATATAATCACCCGAAGGGGTTTGCCAGCGTTCTAAACGGTAAAGCGTGTTATGCGGTCTGATTACGATATCTTGAACTGTGAAACAGTCATATCCCTTAAAGCGGCTGTCTTCAGGCAGGTTGTCCGGAGGGATATCAATAGTTTCATGTATTGGGAGATTTTTACTCCTCTTGGAGGATCCCGGCCGCTTTCCTGACTCTTGCTTTTTCTTCTTTTTATCAGGGCGATTTTCGAGGTTGGGTGGTTTAATTTTGGGCTTGGGTTTCTGGTTTTTTAGTATGGCGATTTCGTCTCTTAGAATTTGAATCTGTTCCTGCAGTGACAGGATCAGATCTTGTTGAAGACAACAAATATCGAGTAACTCGGCAACAAGAGGTGAGAGCTCCTCTTCAGGAATATCGGGAATCTTCGGAAAACGAGCCTTGGCCATGAATTAATCATAACCTATCCACGTCTTTGTGTCCAGCTTTTTTTCAATGGGATGAATAATGACGATAATGACGTATTAATGAGACAAAACTTGAAAAATTTCCGGTTGAAATGCTGAAAGCAAGAATGCCCTGCCCAGACTTATTGAGAAGTTACCATCCAAATGTTCAACTAGCTGTTTTTAAAAAAGAAATATTTTAACTTGACAGGGGTAAGATAGGATGTCCCGCAAATTCCTCGATATTGAGATACAGCTTTTGAAGAGAAAAGATTATCTTTCTACCGATTTCAGTTCTTTTTTGATCTCCTCGGCCAGCCAATGCCTGATCAGGGTCTGATAGGGCATAGATTTCATGGTAGCCAGCTTCTTGATGGTCATGATCTGGAGCGGGTCTATCTTGAGAGTGATATTCTTAAGTTTCCTTCTGCGTTTTCCTGATAGGATATCCTTGCGAAGATGTTCATCCAAACGGAGATCAACCGGGTCATCTGTGATTTCATTCAAGATGCTTTTATGATCGTAGTACTCAATCCAGTTTTCCTGCTTTTTTTGTTGCTTATTCATTTTTTATCCCTGTGTTTTTTGTAATATCGAATTTCTGTCTGTTTCATATCCCACCCGGTAATAGGTCGAGCAAGGCCTTTGGGCTTTAGCTCAAAGATGATAGCCAGGTATCTTCCTTCGGATGTTGGACCAAAAGCCACATAATGTCCTTTTTTTGTCCGCCTGAAAAGAGGATTGCTGGCGAAGACCTCTTCGGCCTCCTCAGGTTTTATCCCGTGACCGAGTTCGAGGTGTAAGGCATTGCCCTCATCCCATTCAAAATCAGATATCCGCAAAAAAAAACAGTTCCCTTATATTGAAGTCCTACAAAGTATTACTTGATCTTTAAATTTTGTCAAGATGCGTGTTTGGGTTTGCAGGGACGGACGGAGTTAGTTTAATAGTTTAACATCATTCTCTTCTACAAATTACTCTTCGTTCCCCTGATGCCTTCTCCATTCAGAACTGTTGCAGGTCTAATTAATTAAAAAACCACCGGCTTAAATTGCCTGACTGTACCACCGGTGATCTACTGGAAATGGTGGAGAAAAAAGAAATCTGTCTGCAAATTAGTCGCCCGGCAATTCTGCTTTTTGCAGGAAAAAATCTATGGTCTCCTGCGCAAAGCCTCCTGTTTGTTGAGCAAAGGCTGCGGCCTTTCGGTATAATATTCGGCAGCCTTATGCTTGTCGCCACGCGCTTCCCATAATTCAGCATATCGCTGCAGCCCGTCAATCTGATCCGGATATTGTTTCATAAGTGTCTGGCAGATATCCCTTAACAAGTGATGGAATGTTTTCAAAAGGATAAGATGCCAATTGCTTGCCATAATTGGTATATATTTCTATTCGTTTTGGAAACTTACTTTTATTGGATTCAAAAATGTACCTTATTGCTAAGAGCGCTGCGGATGTCTCGTTTTCCTTACAAAGAGCTGTGTTTAAGTAAAGCTTGAAAGTGGATTTGTTGTATTTCCATGAGTGTATGCATTTGCTTTTACTCAAGTTATTGTTGAGGTCATCATTTATATCGCTATTATTTTTTTTAGCCGTTTTCTTTTCGCTTATTACGGAAGGTGGAGGTGCAGAAGAACTCTGAGAAGGTGGAGAAGTGGGCTGCTCTTTAAATGTTTGCGCAATGATGCCAAGAAGAAACAAAACTAGAAGAAGCCCCTTCCATGTCTGATACCATTTTTTGGGAGGCAAAGCTGGCAGCTTACTTCCGCAATGTTTACAAATTGTAGCATTTTCTTTGACTTTTTCTTTGCAGAATGGGCAGATTCTTTTTGCCATGCTATTCCCCCTTTTATTATTTACTCAACACAACCTTATATATTAAACAGACTCTGCTTTTTTAAGAACACTGCAAATCATAAAATCCATACACGGATTCAATGAAAAAATCAAGAAAACGGTCTTTTTTGATTAAATATTAGGCTGATACGACCGATAAGGTCAGAAAGGGCATATACTTTTTGAAGGCATACTTTTCCCAAGTGGAGCCCGGAAGTCTGCTTTTTCATGCTTATTTGAGTATTATCCAGAGTCTGTATAATTATGGGGATTTGTTATTTTGAGGAGTGCGTTGGAACATTTTAGGTCCTATTTGTTGTCAAAACGAATCGTTCCTGAAAAGAAGCTAGTGTCACGTCAAAGGTTATCAACGCCTTGATTTTGCTTGGCTGTGATGAAGGAAGGCACCAAGAAAAGCGATCAACCAATGAAGAAATATCCAGAGTGCTAAAAACAAGCATGAGGAAAATTGACCGCGTCAAAAAG
>PQXD01000058.1 GCA_003194485.1 Deltaproteobacteria bacterium | reverse complement strand
TGTTAAGTGAAAAGAAATGTCCCCTGCCCGTGAACGGTCTGCACAGTGGATTTAAACTGATCACAGGGGAGCTTCTTTATGGAGACGATTTGCGTCAGCCCCGCAAGTTTTCCTGGCCTTTGCAGCATGGGAAACCCCGGCTCCTGAGCGAAGCGGAGGAGAACGGGGAGGGTCCCATGCTGCAAGGGCCTTAGAAAACAAGGGGCGGGAGCATGTTGGAAGAAGAAGCACCCTGTGATCGGTTTAAGTGGACCACGGGTTCATAAGAATATTTACCAAATAATCCGGTGCCAGACAGAACCAAACTATTGAATTAGGAGTAAATTATGGCTAAAGTGAATCACTGATTCTACTAAAAAACTCGATCTGCAGGTAAATATTCTTATGAACCCGTTATATCCTGCCTTGGAGCGGTCACCTTTTTCCGGGTTTCAAAGCTCGCTCATCGCGGACCGGAGAGGCAGTGCAATCCGGCCCGCGATCGAAACTCCGAAAAAAGGCAAACCGCTCCTGCGGCAGGGCACGGATGGCAACTCCCACAGTAGGCCACGGGTTTACCGAATATTTACATCTGAGGCGTTGCATAAGAGCTGGAAGCCTGAAGCTGGAAAAGGATAAATCTCGTCATGGATATTGAAATAGAACTTTTACCCGAATCAGAACGAAAAAATATCCCTTCTTCTAACCTGAGATTCGGCGTACACCTTTCAGACCACATGTTTTTGATGAATTACAAGGCAGACACAGGCTGGCATGATGCGAGGATAGTGCCCTATGGGGACTTTTCTCTTGATCCTGCATCAGCGTGTCTGCATTATGGCCAGGCCATATTTGAAGGGCTTAAGGCCTACCGGGGACAGGACGGAAAAATAAGACTGTTCAGGGCAGGAAAAAATATGGACCGTCTCAATCGTTCCGCCTGGCGTATGTGCATGCCCCAGGTAGACAAGAATGAACTCCTTCAAGCCATCAAGACCCTCATCGGGATAGAGAGGCGCTGGGTACCTCAGGCCAGGGGCACATCACTTTACGTGCGGCCGTTCATGATCGCTACCGAGGCCTTCCTGGGTGTACGTCCTGCCAGGGAATACCTGCTGGCAGTGATATTGAGCCCGGTAGGATCATACTATGCTGAGGGATTCAGCCCTGTAAAGATCTTTGTGACAGACAAATATGTGAGGGCGGCCCCGGGGGGCGTAGGAGAGGCCAAGACTGCCGGGAACTATGCCGCAAGTCTCATGGCCTCCGAGAAAGCAAAAGAACTCGGTTTTACCCAGGTACTGTGGCTTGATGCGATAGAACGGCGTTATGTGGAAGAAGTCGGGACGATGAATATATTCTTCCTTCTGAAAGACACGCTGGTCACGCCTGAGCTGAGCGGGAGCATATTACCCGGTATTACCAGGGACTCGGTGTTGCGTCTTGCCCGGGACTGGGGGTTCAGGGTCGAAGAGCGCCCGATTGCCATTAACGAGGTCCTGGAGAAGGCAAAGAGCAAGGCCCTTAAGGAATGCTTCGGAACCGGCACAGCCGCTGTAATTTCGCCTGTAGGCGCCCTGTATTATAAAAATGAAAACTACTCCATAAACGGCGGCAAGACCGGAAACCTGGCCCAGAGGCTCTTTGACGAAATCACGGGTTTGCAGTACGGGGAAAGAGAAGATCCCTACGGCTGGACGGACATAATTTAGGTCCTTGCGTCCCTCATGGCAGCCTCTCTGTAGCCCTGCACCAACTCATCCATGAGTTCATGCACCGATACTATCTTGCTTACCCGCCATACGTTTGAGCCGCAGAAGACAAAACCTGAATCAAGGTTCCCTCTCTGAGCATTTATAAGGGCCATGGCGATACAATAGGGGGTGTCCGGGTAATTACAGGATTTGAGGCACTTGTACATGCATCGGCGAGGCATTTTCTTCCCTGCTTTGACATTTTCAATGAACTTGCTCTTAAGCGCCCTTCCGGGCATACCGACCGGGCTGTTGATTATGGAGACGTCTTCCTTTTTTGCCCTGATATAGGCCTGCTTAAACTTATCAGAGGCATCACATTCATGGGTGGCCACAAAACGCGTTCCCATCTGCACTCCAGCTGCCCCCATCCTGATGAACTTGTAGATGTCAGCGCCGGTAAATATCCCGCCGGCTGCAATTACAGGAATGGCCCTCCCCTTTTTCTGTTCAAAGGGTTTTACTGCCTCAATGACTTGAGGAACGAGATTTTCAATATAGTTTCCAGGGGAATCTACATCTTCTGCCTTGAAGCCGAGATGTCCCCCTGCCTTGGGACCTTCAACCACAATGGCATCCGGGAAACGGGAGAAATGTAAATCCCATCTGCGGCAGATGATGGCAGCCGCCCGCCCTGAAGAAACAATCGGGACGAGCTTTGTGTTGCAGCCCTCAGGTATGAGTCCTGGAAGATCGAGGGGGAGTCCCGCTCCGCTGATGATGAGGTCCGCCCCTGCCTGTGCAGCAATACGGACAGTCTCCTTATAATCATTAAGGGCAACCATGATATTGACACCGATTATGCCATTGGGAGCCGCTTCTTTGGCCAGGCGGATTTGTTTTTCCAGGGCCCGGAAGGTGAGGCCTCTGGGATCTTTGTGAAAGTTCGCTTCGGTGATGCCGATAAGGACCGATGCTATTACGCCTATGCCGCCGGTCCTGGCTACAGCCGAGGCCAGGCCCGACATGGACACGCCGACACCCATGCCTCCCTGAATGATGGGGACAGGTGCAGTTAAGTCGCCTATAGTCAGAGGCGGCGGAGCATAAGTAGCTTTTTCATTCATGACCGGCATTTTTAGTCCCCTTGACAAAGGACGTCAAGAGAATGAGAATCTCTTTTGTATTTTCTGTTTTCTTGACAAGGCATAATACGCATGATATCGATATCCTTCGCCTGATTTGATTGGTCAGTTTTCAAAAAGGGCCGTTAACTCAGTTGGAAGAGTATCTGCCTTTTAAGCAGAGAGTCGCTGGTTCGAATCCAGCACGGCCTACCAGAGTCCCCGTCGTCTAGTCAGGTCAAGGACACCGGCCTTTCACGCCGGCAGCACCGGTTCAAATCCGGTCGGGGACGCCATGAATAAAAAACAGGGACCCAGACTAAAAATCTGGGTCCCTGTTTCTTTGCATAAAAATAATCTTACAGCCATATTCCCAACCTGCAGGGACGATTTAAGGGAGAGGAAACTCCATTTTCCCTGCGATCGAGATCTTGAATTTTGAAAAAAGTCCGGCCTCTTTATCTTAGCCTGATCCATTTCCCCCAAAACAGGCGGCTGGAAAGAAAAAGACCCGTACCTGCCGCCACGTATACCCCCCATACAAGGACTCTGGGCAAGGGACTGATTCTCAAAGAGATCCCCAAAAATACCATGAGCAATATCATTCCCCAGTTTTTGAGAGAGAGAAACCCTCCAAGACACCTGTTCTCTTCCATGTTTTCTATTCGGGAAATTATTCGTACCGCGGTCTTGTCAAAAATCAACCGCCCTTTCAGTAATCCCAAAAAGGCAGCGAAAATAAGCCACCATGGATTCCCGGCCACGGGCAGTCTCATCATGTTAGAGGTCCCCCGTACGAACAAAAAAGTGCCCGCAACTGTCCACATGAGACTCGCCAAAAGGATATGTACCCTCACAGGGGCCACAGGCTTGCAGGTCTCAAGCCAGTATAAAATTTTTTCATACCCGAAAGACATGACTTGTGACAGACTAATTCATCCAGGCCTTTTACAAAACCCCTTTTGTAAATATTCAGTGAACCCGTTATATCCTGCCTTGGAGCGGTTACCTTTTTCCGGGTTTCAAAGCTCACTCATCGCAGACCGAAAGGGGCAGTGCAATTTGGCCCGCGATCGAAACCCTGCAAAAGGCAAACCGCTCC
>PQXD01000057.1 GCA_003194485.1 Deltaproteobacteria bacterium | reverse complement strand
TGGGGGAAACCCCGGCTCCTGAGCGCAGCGAAGGAGAACGGGGAGGGGGCAAGACTCCCCCGTGTCAAAAGCCTTAAGAAAACAAGGGGCTGAAGTGTTAAGTGAAAAGAAATATCCCCTGCCCGTGGACGGTTTGTGCAGTGGACTTAAACTGATCACAGGGTGCTTCTTCTGGAAACGATTTGCGTCAGCCCTGTAGTTTTCTTGGCCTTTGCCGCAAGGGAAACCCCGGCTCCGGAGCGCAGCGAAGGAGAACGGGGGAGGGTCTCCCATGCTGCGAAGACCTTAAGAAAACAAGGGGCGAGAGCATGTTGGAAGAAGAAGTACCCTGTGATCAGTTACCAGTGGATCACGGGTTCATAAGAATATTTTTTGAACCTATATTCCTTTTAATGGACACTCCTCGCATCTGGGCCTTGTCTTTTTACAAAAATTCTTACCAAGGACAACCCACAGGGCATGATATTCGTTATAGAGCCCTGCATCGGCTGTGAGGTGATCCATGAACAGGGAACGAACCTCTTCATAATCGGCATTCTCGTCTATGAAATCGTGCCTCATGAGCGCCCTTACCGTATAGACATCCACTACAAAACTGGGAAGCCCTCCTGCATAAAGCAGGATACTGTCCGCGGTCTCCGGGCCTATGCCTTTAATATCAAGAAGCATCGGCCTCAGTGTCTCAAGGCCTATTGAAAACATGGCATCCAGGTCGCCTTCAAATTTATCCAACAGAAAGGCAACGAAATTCTGGAGTCTCACTGCCTTTACGTTATAATAGCCTGCCGGCCGGATTATTCTGGCAAGCGACTCCCTTGACAGTTCATAAATTGCCCTCGGGTCCAAAAGGTCTTTATTCTTCAGATTTGAAATGGCCCTTCTTACGTTTCCCCAATTCGTGTTCTGGGTGAGAATCGCACCAGCGCACACCTCAAACGGAGAGTCTCCGGGCCACCAATCCTGCGGCCCAAAGGCCGATAAGAGGCGTCTATATATGGATATCAACTGATCCCCGACAGGACCAGCATATCTGGTAGTCAGGCTGCTATGAACCAACTGTCAAAGGACCTTTTATTTACATGCTTCATCAATCACTTCTGATAAAAAAAACATATATCCAGCAAGCGGCAACTAAAAGGCAGGTCACTCCCAAAATGGCAATATTCACAATAATAATCTCCTGGTTCTCTTTTGGAAAGGTATAGTTTATTGCCAGGTATACAGCGACTATGCCAACCAGTACTGCCAAGGTCCTGACACACTTGAAAAAGATGAGTAAACACAGCACAAGAATGACCGGCACTATCACGTATAGATTAGTTGCCAGACCAATCAGATCAAAGTTCGACATGTACGAGATAATGTTTTCAGTCTTCAGCTTTTCCAAAATTTCAGCCCAGTTCATTAAACACGCTCCTGAGAGTATAATCGGACTTATCCAGACAAAGGATTAAAGAAGGTAAATATTCGGTGAACCAGTTTATATCCTGCCTTGAAGCGGCCCCTTCTTTTCTCCTGGCAAAGAGGATGCTATGTTGTAGTTGATATGCCCTATAGTCAGATCATTTCTTTAATGATAGCCCTTATTCTGGTAGTCGGGGCACCTTCCGGCCCGGAACCGTTATTATCCTGCATGACCATACTGGTTCTGTGGCTGTTAAAGACCTCGGCCTGGATATGCCTGACAGTCTGGCTCCTGAACCGATCTCTTGCCACCAGGGCACCATCCCTGGTTCTTGAGAAGCTGCAATGGGCCTCTTTGATCCCTTTGATAATTGACTTTTACCTGCTGGAAATAAAGAGCTTGCTGGTATTCCTGCCGGGTGTCTCCTTCTTTCCAACAATAATTGAAATCACAGGAATCAGTCTTTTCATCTTATATCTCATTCTCCTCTGGACTTCATACTGGTGGGTACTCCGCAGAAAAGGCCTTTTAAAATCTCCGTTACGTGAAGATCTGGGTTTCAGGTTGCGGCTTATACTCCCTTTCCTGGTCCTCTATCTGATCCTGTCCGTATTTAGTGATCTCTTAGGGGTGATCCCCTCCAGTAAATTTCAGGAACTACTCAAAAAGCCGTTTGCAGAATTAATATCTTTCACCTTGTTCTTGATATTAATATTGCTCTTCATGCCACCAATAGTGCGCACAATGTGGGGATGCGTGCCCTTTCCAAAGGGACCGCTAAGGACCCTGATCGAAAATTTCCTCAAGCGGACCAATATAAGTTTCAGAGAAATCCTTCTATGGTCCCTGAATGGAGAAAAATACTGCACGGCTGCTGTCCTGGGACTTTTCCCCGGATTTCGTTACATACTCTTCACCCCTTGCCTTGTAAGGCATCTTCTCCCTCAGGAAGTTGAAGCGGTCCTTTCTCATGAAGTGGCCCACATCCGCCACAGGCACTTGCTTTGGTATGCGTTTTTCCTGGGAACTTACACTGTCGTTCTGTATCGTCTCATAGATCCCTTAGGAACGTGGCTGATATCCCGGCGCCTGTTTCTTGAGATTCTGACCCGGCTTCAGTACTGGCCCGATACCATCAGTTCTTTCCTGGCGGTACTTCCGCTGGGAATATTGTTTGTCCTTTATTTTCGCTTTCTTATGGGTTACTTCATGCGGAATTTTGAACGTCAAGCGGATCTCTCCGTGTTTGGAACACAAGGGCACCCATGGAATCTTATTAACGCCCTGGAAAAAGTCGCCCTGCTGGCAGGAAATATTCGCAACCAGCCAAACTGGCATCACTTCAGCATTGCAAAGAGGGTGGATTTCCTGAACCGGATTGCCAGGCACCCGGAATTAAAGGACCAATATGAGAAAAAACTGCTTCTCAGCAAGGGATTATTCATTGGTATTGCAGGCCTGCTTATAATCATACCCGGTCTTCTGCCCACACAGTCATGGGAAGATTCGGCCAAGAGCAATTTAACCAAACTCTACATTGAACGACTCGCAAGCAACAGAGAACAGCGGCCGGAACTATATATCATTATAGGGAATATCTTCACCCAAAAAAAGGAATACGCCGATGCAGTGAATGCCTATAAACATGCTTTGGATCTTGAACCTGAAAATCCTGAGATCTTGAATAACATTGCGTGGATTTATGCCACTGCAGATGATCCGGAGTTTCAAAAACCGAAAGAGGCGCTTATGCTCGCCTCAAAGGCCGCCAGGCTGAAGCCAGAGGGCTACATACTGGATACCCTCGCTGAGAGCTTTTTTGTTAACGGATATGTGGAAAAGGCCATAGAAGCAGAAGAAGAGGCCCTGAAAAAAGACCCTTCGAGGACTGACTATTACCGATCGCAGCTACAGCGATTCAAGAAAGCTGCCTCGGATTGAATACGGCTGCGCTTTATCTTTAATTCATTCAGGAGGTCTGGGCATGAAATCAATTTCAATAAAAAGCAGGACAAGAACCGAACTGATTGACATTACCGGACAGATACAGCAGGCTATAGCTTCGGCAGATGCAAGTGATGGTCTTGCCTTTATCTATGTGCCGCACACCACGGCAGGCCTGACCATAAATGAGGGTGCGGATCCGGCAGTCAGGCGGGATATAATATCTGTACTGAATGAGATAGTCCCGTGGGAGTATGACTATCATCATTTGGAGGGGAACTCGCCTGCCCACATCAAGTCATCACTGGTGGGACCGGGGATACAGGTGATTTTCGAAGACAGGCGGCTGTGTCTTGGAACATGGCAGAAGATATTTTTTTGTGAATTCGATGGTCCCAGAAACAGAAAAGTCTGGATAAAGCTTCTGTAGAACTGGATATTTCATATAAGATACAGGCAGCAAGCACCGGGTAGGCTGCTTGCCATACAATTACTGCCATTGGTCTGAAGATTCTTTCATAGAGCAACCATTTTTTGAGTCAACTCCTCAATTTT
>PQXD01000056.1 GCA_003194485.1 Deltaproteobacteria bacterium | reverse complement strand
TCCGGATTATAGCTTCTGAAATTGTAGTTCATGAGGCCCTCAAAAAGCAATTATCATGTTGAAATTATATAATATTTTACCGAATTCGGCCTCATTTTGCAACTAATATTTGCGGGACAGACTCTTCTATGACTCTGAAGACAGGATGAAGAATTGCATCGAATCCATTGACAGACAGAACCATGTAAGAATATTCCCTATAATGAGCATTTCCATAGGGATTACAAGCACCAAAACCGGGACGCTTTCACACTATGGTGAAATCACGGAACGGGCATCGGAGATGAAAAAATATGCAAAACAATTCAAGGGAAGTTGCTACAAATTGGATAGAAGAAGAGATCTCTTTGCAGGGCAATCAAGACTTACCATGGATACTATTTCTCGAAAATAAATATCGTAAATATATTTTCGTGGAAAACACTAATTAAGGAAATGTTGTTTATGGAAAGAAAAATATTGGTCGTGGATGATGATGTATCTGTCCTGGATTTGTTTGAAGATTTTCTCCGTTCCTCCGGTTACGAGGTCCAATCGGCCGAAAATGCCGAGCAGACCATGGAAATTTTGGAGAATGAGGATATAGGGGTCATATTTCTGGACCTCAAATTATTCGGAATGAATGGCATAGAGCTATGCAGACAGATCAGGAAACATAACCCTATCCCCATCATTTATGCTATAACCGGATGGGCAGCCCTTTTTGAGATCAAGGAGTGCCGTGAGGCGGGTTTTGATGATTTTTTCACAAAACCAATCAGGGTTGAGACACTTTCCAGGGCAGTTGAGGATGCATTCGAAAAACTTGACCGATGGAAGGGCCGATATAATAGTCACCGGTTTTCTGACCAGCGTCAATTATAATTCCGGGTTGATTAAAAATCGATTATTCAAGTCCGACGAAAGGAGGACTGAACGATCCCAGATAATCAAGCGAGGAAACTGTTAAAGTCCAGCAATAGATACTTTCATCTCTCAATCACATACTTGACTCATGCCCTGCCTTTGTGCTACATCCAGGACATTATGAGACTGATGCTTCTTTGGGGCAAAAATTTTTTGGCAGACACGCCGCACATTGCCTCCTTTTTTAAAAAAGGGGGCTTTTTTTTGGCATGAATCGCCTCACTGCCCAACACATACTGGGAATATCCACCCTCTCACCGGACGAGATCCGTTTCATTCTGGATACCGCCGAATCTCTCAAAGATATCCTTAAAAGACCCATTAAAAAAGTACCCCCGCTCCGCGGCAAAACCGTAGTCCATCTCTTCTTTGAACCGAGCACCCGGACCCGCCTTTCATTCGAGCTGGCAGCCAAGCGATTGAGCGCGGACACGGTGTCAATTTCATCCAAGGCCAGCAGTGTTGTAAAAGGGGAAACCCTTATTGATACCGCACGAAATATCGAGGCAATGAGGCCTGATGTCATAGTCATGCGTCATCCCTGTTCAGGCACTCCTCACCTGCTCACAAAATACGTAGACTCGGCTGTCATCAATGCCGGAGATGGTATAAACGAGCATCCTTCCCAGGCCCTGTTGGACGTCTTTACAGTGAGGGAGCACCTGGGCCGTATTGAAAATCTAAAGATTGCCATACTGGGAGATATCCTTCACAGCAGGGTAGCACACTCAGACATACTGGCCTTCACAAAGATGGGTGCCGAGGTGGTTGTGTCAGGGCCTGCGACCATGCTTCCTTCGCGTCAATCCGAAGTCCTCGGGGCAAAAGTGTTCCTGAATATGGAAGAGGCATTAAAAGATGCGGATGTAATAATAGTTCTGAGGATTCAAAAAGAACGTCAGGGAAAGAGTTTTGTTCCTTCTGTAAGAGAGTATGCAATGTTCTTCGGTCTCAGCCCTGGCAAGGTCAAGTTGGCCAAATCCGGGGCCTTGATCATGCATCCCGGACCTATCAATCGTGGGGTAGAGATGACGCCGGAGGTGGCAGACGGGCCATACTCCGTAATTCTGGATCAGGTGACAAATGGGGTGGCAATAAGAATGGCCCTGCTATCTCTACTTCTCGCAAGGGCTTGAAGGCTGAAGGCGCGGGTCAGTGAAGGTAAACAAAAGAAAAGCAGCTCTGAACGGTGAACCCTGAACCTGTGAACGCTTATCTATTTAGAAATGCACGAATAATAGATCCATCCCGGGATACGGATTTTACCGGTGATCTTCTGATAAGAGACGGAATCATAGCGGCTGCAGGGCAGTCTCTTGACGTTCCTCAAGATGCCAGGGTCCTTGATTTGGAAGGGAAATGGCTTGTGCCCGGGTTGTTGGATATGCATGTGCATCTGCGGGAGCCCGGGGAGGAATATAAGGAGACTATTGAATCCGGGACGGCTGCTGCTGTTGCCGGCGGTTTTACAGCAGTGGCGTGCATGCCCAATACCCAGCCGGCCAACGACTCTGCAGGCATCACCAAATTCATACTGGAAAAGGCCCGAAGTTCCGCCAGGGCAAGGGTCTATCCGATCGCAGCCATCACGGTAGGGCAAAAAGGAGAGCAGCTGACCGAATTCGGAGACCTCCTCAATGCCGGTGCGATAGCCTTCTCAGACGATGGCCTGCCTGTCAGAAATGCGGCAGTGATGCGTCATGCCCTTGAATATGCCCGGAATTTTGATGCGCTTATCATATCCCACTCCGAGGAACTCGACCTCTCCAGGGGAGGTATGATGAATGAGGGCCTGGTATCTATTATTCTGGGCCTCAAGGGAATTCCGGCAGCGGCTGAAGAAATTGCCGTATTCAGGGATATAGCACTGGCTGAGCTGACCGGGGGCCGTATCCATATTGCCCATGTGAGCACGAAGGGTTCGGTTGAAATCATCCGCCAGGCAAAGAGCAGGGGTGTACTGGTCACTGCAGAGACTGCTCCGCATTACTTCAGTCTCACAGAAGAGGCGGTACTTGGTTACAACACCCTTGCCAAGATGTATCCGCCCCTCCGCACCGAAGAGGACCGCCTGGCAGTTATCGAGGGGCTGGCTGACGGC
Source organism: Deltaproteobacteria bacterium (assembly GCA_003194485.1). Classification (NCBI taxonomy): domain Bacteria; kingdom Pseudomonadati; phylum Myxococcota; class Myxococcia; species Deltaproteobacteria bacterium. The sequence continues at coordinate 930 of PQXD01000056.1, read as the reverse complement.
ACCATAGATGTTATTGCTACGGATCACGCACCCCACAGCGTCATTGAAAAGGAGTGCGAGTTCCAAATGGCTGCAAACGGGATTATAGGCCTTGAAACCGCAATACCCCTCTCGCTGGACCTTGTAAGAGATGGTTTCATTTCAGCGTCTCAAATGATCAGATGCATGTCCATTTCTCCCTCCAGGATCCTGGATGTGCCGGGTGGAAGCCTGAAGTATGGAAATTCTGCAGATATATGTATCATAGATCCGGAGGCGAGTTTTACCTTAACGCGTGAGTCTCTTCACTCCCTGAGTTGCAACAGCCCGTTTCTGGGAAAAGACCTCCAGGGCAAAGCCGTTCTCACTCTTGTTGACGGCCGCCCGGTATTCGATCCCATGGGACTGCTGCTTCCATAAATCCGGCCTGATTACTCTTAACATCTCTCTTAATTCTGTCGATAAGTACGGCGAGGGGCAATTGTCCACTCCTCATGTAGCTGGCCAACCAAGGTGTGTAAATGGTCGCAACGGAGGTTTTATATGAGTTCTTCGCATTCTGAAGATCTTTTCACAGAGACGACGGATAGCCCGGGTAACGGCAGGCCCAAAATCCTGGTAGTTGATGACGACCAAAGCCTAAGGGAGTTTCTGGAGATACTCCTTGCCAAGGAAGGCTACCGTGTATGGTCCGCACCCAGTGGACAAAAGGCCCTTCAACTCATGGACAGGGAAAACATATCCCTTGTCATCAGTGACGTAAGGATGCCGGGCATAGATGGGATGACCCTGCTGAAAAAAATCAAGACCAGGCATGCAGACGTCCGTGCGCCACGAGCACACTCGATATAGTTGAGATGTGCGCAACTGCACAGAAGATGAGGGTTTGGCCCCTCGAAGCCGGCTTGCAGGAGCAGGCTTCAAACCGCCTCAAGCTGCTGTGGTAAAGAG
>PQXD01000055.1 GCA_003194485.1 Deltaproteobacteria bacterium | reverse complement strand
TGAAGCCACAAGGGGCAGCCAATTTTACCAAATCTGCTTTGTTGTCAGGCACTTGAAGTACAAAAGTACGTCTGCGTGCCTTCCGCCTCGCATCTTTGGCAAACTTGGCTGCTGCATAATTCGGGTTGAATACCTTGGGCTATGGGAGAATAAAACCCGGCCACCTCCCGGGGAACCGCAACCATTCCGGGATGTCTTTCAGGAACCCTTTGATGATGGCTGGCCCGCTCAGGAAGAATCCTTTCATACAGTAAATTGAGGCGCAAGAGTTTCAATAGCCGGCAGCAGGAAATCCGCGCCCTTTCTCCGCCAATTTCATACAATCATGTTTGTTTTCCTTCCTCACCTGCTATTTTTCGTCCGGTTTTTCTGTTGACAGGACCAATATGGCGGTTTAATCATTAATCTCAACACACCTTCCCCACCCAATCGCTGAAAAGCAACTTCTTATCACCAACGTTATATATTAACTCAAACAGAGAATATACCTCAAAGTCTATCACATCTATCAGATTTTAATATATAACGGAGTTAGTTTAATAGTTTAATTAACGTTGATTTGGCAAGTTGCCATCATGGCATAGCAGTATGCCTCGATACAGACGACTCAATATCCCCGGTCGATTCATCATGTCATCACCAGGGGTCTGAATCGCCAAGATATCTTTCTTGACGACTGTGACCGGAATGACTTTCTTGGCCGACTTGAAAAGAATCTTTCTTTGACTGGCTGCAGGTGTTATGCATGGGTGCTGAAAACTCTGCGCCGGATGAGGGTATCGGGTGCCTTCTGCCGAGGGCGCGTATTGCATTATGAGAGGAAACATTGTAATTTTATTTTCTGGCGGACGGATGCGGTCTTCAAATATTGCCGCACTGCCGTGCCGGCGTCCTGAGTTCCTTTGTGTTCATCCACTAATACAAAGTAGACACCAGTGAGTTTCCAATTCAGAAATGAGCGATTTTTTGCAAGATCAAGGAAATCAAGTAGTTGGGTGGAAACGTACGGAAAGTACGTAGCACAACCAACTCCGCCGATTGACACAGAGATTGCGAAAAAGGGCCATTTCTGGACGGAAACTACCTTACAGAGGATTGAGAATGGATTCATTGAATTGGGTGGAAGAAAAAGATAAGATCCGAAAGAAAGCCCTGAAAAGGCATGAAGAGCTTCATAGGCTCTTTCAAGAGGATAGACTTTCGTTTGAGCGTGAACGAAAGAGATTACTTGATGAGGTCATCAACAGCGCCGAAGATCCTGAAGAAAAACAACGATTGAGGGAATTACAGGCCTCATGGGACAAAAAGTTGCGTCATGCAGGCTCAAAACACAACCGGTTTGTGCTGGCTCAGACCTTTTTCTGGGAGCATTTTAATGAAGTCTGGCGGCCCGCCCTTCAAGAGTGTGCCGAGTCTCTGAAAGGCTGGCAAGATTGTAAATAGGCTTGATTCAATGGTAGGGAAAACAGGCTTAGGGGACCTCCTGGTTCCCTAAAACCCTGAGGGCAAGGCTTTTCAGTTCCTCTGCATCCATTGCCAGGCCGGTCCCGGCTCCTCTTGCTCTTGCGGCCTCAAAGGTCGCGTTCAGGGCCAGGAGCTTCGCGCTGAGTGCAAGAAACTCATTTTCTTCAGGATTGTCCGGCGTGCCGGAGAGAACGGTGTTGGGGTCGCGCATATTCACCTGCCTTTTTTGTATCCGGGTCTATCTACGAATACGGCATTTCAGGGAAAAGAGTTTAACGATTTTTTCCACAGGGCTATCTTGCTGTCTTTCGGCCCTGCTCCGGCACCTGTTTATCAAAGAGAAAGCCTTTGGCGATCTTTTTCCGCCAAAGCACTAGTGTCACGTCAACTATCGAGTGTCTGATAAATCCGGTATAGTTTTATCCGGGCATCCTCTGTTGTAAACTGCCAATTGACCTTTGCATTTTTGTTATTTCTGTGTTCTTGCCAGGCTTGTACTTCCCTCCTGACATCTTCGATGTTATCAATTCTACGATTCAGGCACTGACCAGTAAGCACGTTCAGCTCTATTTCCGCCATGTTCAGCCAACTTCCATGCTTCGGCCATCACAGCCAAGCAAAATCAAGGCGTTGATAACCTTTTGTGACTTATACTTACCTTTGGAAGCTATCCTTTCCAACTCATCCCGTTCATCCTTGGTCAATGTCACTGTGAATTTCTTCATACTCAAACCTCCCTGGTTGACTATGAAGAATTATATCACACCATATTACGACATCTCAAGGTTGACGTGGCAATAGTGGTGATAGAAGATGAAGGATACATAGTGCTTGTGCCTCCTGAATGTGAGGTGTCAGTGGAGGGAAATGGTTGTCTCAAGGTAATCGTTGGGTGAAAAAATTTGACAATCCATCCCCTCAAGGCATATACAAAAATAAGCGAATAACAAAAACAGTTCTTGGTACTCGTCGGCCTGGCTTTCTGAATCGCTCAAAAAGGGATTTCCTATCAACTGTGCCGGGAGATAGAGATAAGCCGTAATTAAATCCGGCTAATTTTGTTGTTTTCTGAAAATTCAGGTAGTTAAATAGACCTGCTGCATAATTCGGGATTACATGTTGGCCTAAAGTACCTCTTGATTGCTTGGTCTGGAATGGCTATACTACGGATATACATAAGAAGGTGGTTATATGCATACGAAGATTCAAAAATGGGGTAATAGTCAGGGGCTGCGTTTTGCCAAGAACGTGCTGGAAGACGCTCGCCTTGGAGTTGGGGACGAGGTAGACGTTTCGGTACGAGACGGCATTATCGTTGTCACGCCAATCAGGAAAATCCGCGGACGCTACCGTATCGAGGACCTCGTAGCGCAAATTCCTGAAGACTACCACGCCAGCGAAGTCGATTGGGGGGAGCCGGCAGGGAAGGAAGCATGGTAGATGGCGGTCTATGTCCCAAGACAAGGCGACATTATTACCGTCACTTTCGATCCCCAGTCCGGTCACGAACAGAAAGGGCGTCGACCTGCTTTAGTTGTGAGCAAGGACTTGTTCAACCGTAGCACCGGTCTGGCCATTGTGTGCCCCCTAACGAGCACAGGACGCGGGTTTCCCTTCCACGTGCCTGTTCCGAAAAGCAGCAGCCTGACGGGGTTCATCATGGTTGAGCAGGTCAAGTCAGTTGACTTTCGTACCCGTCGAGCGAAGCGCATCGAACGTGCCTCAGATGAACTGCTGGCAAACGTGCTATCGATATTAGATGCCTGCATCTACTGACAGGCCAACAACACCATGCACTCAGAAGGGCAAGGTCGCGGCATTTTTAGCTTTCGTCAAGTTTAATAATGTCTAATTGTCACTTACACCGGCACATTTGCCCTGCCCGCTGGTAATGGTGGACGTTATCTGAGTAAGAACCAGTATGAGCTTATAATGGATAAATTATCATCAATTAGCGGACTTACTGTGAGCCAACAGAAGGAATGGAGCGAAATTCTCTCTGGCTTCGAGACGAAAAACAAATATATCATATCAGATATGTCTGGCAGCAGGATGTATCTTGCCGCTGAGGAAGCTGGGTCGACATTACTCCGATGTTTCTGAAGGCACCCCGCCCGTTTACTCTTGTTGGGGTAAAATAGGATGTCCCCCTTTTCGCGTATCACGCACGGTTCTCAGGGGGGAAGGAGCCGCAAGGCTCCTGCCATACCCGGTTCGTAGGAAAAATAGAAAATGACTATTGATCAACCACTTTATCAGCCAGTAACCGCAAGGTCCACCTGGAGAAACCTTCCGGCGGCTCACCGCAGCTCAAGGCGACCAGATGAGCTTCAAAATCACCATCCGCCTTTTTGGTATATACACGATTTCCTTTTTGCCATTAAGGGCTATGTCAAGCCCATCTACAACAAAACGCTTTTTGACGCGGTCAATTTTCCTCATGCTTGTTTTTAGCACTCTGGATATTTCTTCATTGGTTGATCGCTTTTCTTGGTGCC
>PQXD01000054.1 GCA_003194485.1 Deltaproteobacteria bacterium | reverse complement strand
GGTACACTGATTTCTACGTTCATGGCACTTCTCCTTTCGGTTTGATTTTTTGGTGATCAAAACCATTACAAGGAAAAGTGCCTTTTTCTACCCTTTCAGAATTCACACAAAATATTTTACACTACCAGACCTTCCGGTAATCCCATCTGACAGGTCGGATGATCTTCATAATCTGGAAATCGCGGATTCATCCGATCTTGTCCTCTTTATGGCAGGGAATCAATTCATGGCAATGGAAGAGATCATCTCCGCCTTCCAAAAGGAATATCCTGATATCAAAAACATTTTCTACGAGACCCTTCCCCCCGGGCTTGAGCTGAAGCAGATCTTGTCAGGCGGCGCCGTCTTTGGCGGCAAGACATTGGACATTTATCCGGATATCTACACCTCAGTAAATGAAAAGGCAATGAAGATGCTGGAGCAGTCCGGGCATATCGATAAGGGAGACTATCACCTGTATCTGCATAACAGGTTGACCTTGATGGTGGTGAAAGAAAACCCCGCAGGGATACATTCTGTTATGGACCTGGCACGTGATGATGTCCGCATTTCGCAGCCCGACCCTGAAAACGAGGATATTGCCTTCCTGATTATGGATATGTACAGGCGGGCGGGCGGGGACAGGCTTGTCCGTCGCATAATGGAGGAAAAGCGTGCCGAAGGAACGACGATTTTTACGGTCGTTCACCACAGGGAGACCCCGCTGCGCATTGTAAAAAAGACGGTTGACGCGGGGCCCGTATGGGTAACGGAAGCAATACATGCAAGGTCATCCGGCATCGAGTTTGATGTGGTTGAGCCCGGTGAAGGAATCGATCAGAGAGACAGGACGAATTATTATATATGCAAATTAAAAAATGCCCCGCACCCTGATAATGCCGGAATGTTTCTGGATTTTATTACTTCACCGTCTGCCCAAAAGATCTATAGGAATTACGGTTTCCTGCCGCATATCATTTAATCGCTTAAATGATCACTGATTTTCATACAGATAAATACCCCTAATTTCAGGTAACGGTCCAGGGCTGGAATTCATTGAATGAAAATCGGTGATGATCTGAAGCGGCAACCCGAAACACAGGGTCAAGGGCGTTCTCGGGCCGGAATTCCTGAAGACGATGTCTTGACCCCTGCGGTACCATCGACCGGATTGCCTGCAGATCTTCCTCAGACAACAGAGGCTTTACCACCGTTGTCCGGAACTCGTGATCTATGCCGCTTTGGGCAATCAGCGCCATGCTTTTTTCCAGTTGCTCTACAGGTGCAAGTACACCGGTCAGGCGGTCGTAAAGCCCAAACGGGGCCTTGATGTCCATGGCGATGAAGTCCACCAGGACTTCCTCAAGCAACCCGGCCAGGACTTCCGGACGGCTGCCGTTTGTATCCAGCTTGATCCGGTAATCCATCAGTCTGATGCGATGAAGAAACGATGAAATATCAGGCTGCAGTGTTGGTTCCCCGCCACTTACGGCCACACCATTTAGTTGTCCGCGCCGCATATCCAGAAACCGAAAGACCTCTTCCATGGGAATCAGGGTGCCAGTCGCAGGGTCCATGGGAATCAGAGAGCCGTTGTGGCAATACGGGCAGCGGAAATTACAGCCCTGCGTGAAAACCACCGCTGCCACATGGCCTGGAAAGTCGCTGAGGCTGAATGGATTCAGGCCGCCGATTCGCACGATGAATCTCTCATATTTCTTATATATGATAATAACTACGCAAGGAAAATTCTGCCTGCTTGCCCTCGTTCCACTGTCCGACCGGCCGCAGGTATCCGACGACGCGGGAATAGACTTCCGTCTCCTTGCCGCACTTCGGGCAGCAGTGTTGTTCGCCCAGAAGGTAGCCATGTGCGGGACAGACTGAAAATGTCGGCGTAAGAGTGAAATAAGGCAGGCGATAGTTTTCGCAGACCTTGCGGACAAATGCCTTCACGGCCTGCGGGTCGGCTGCGGCCTCTCCGAGGAAGATGTGCAGAACCGTGCCGCCGGTGTATCGCGACTGCAACTCGTCCTGCAGGTCAAGCACCCTGAAGATGTCGTCTGTATAGTTGACCGGAAGCTGTGTTGAGTTGGTGTAAAAGGGTTTCGAACCGGCTATCCCCTCGCTGGCGCTGAGGATATCAGGATAACGCTCCCTGTCCAGCTTGGCAAAGCGATAAGCCGCGCCTTCTGCAGGGGTCGCCTCCAGGTTATAATAATATCCGGTCTCTTCCTGAAACTGGCGGAGCTTCTCCCGCATGAAATCAAGGACCCTGATGGCAAAGGCCAGACCTTCTTTTGCTCCTATATCGCAGCCCAGCATGTTGAGGCAGGCCTCATTCATTCCGGTTAAACCAATTGTTGAAAAGTGGTTGTACCAGTATTGGCCTTGATGTTGCTTGACATTGCGCAGATAAAATTTCGTATAGGGATAGAGGCCCTTGTCTGTAAAATTCTCCAGCACCTTGCGTTTGGTCTCAAGACTCGTCCTGGCAGTCTCCATCAGCCGTTCGAGACGCCGGAAGAAGTCGTCTTCGCCAGTGGACAGGTAGCCAAGGCGCGTCATGTTGATGGTCACCACGCCGATAGACCCGGTCAACGGATTAGCGCCGAACAACCCGCCGCCGCGCCTTTCAAGGGAACGCAGGTCCAGCCGCAGGCGGCAGCACATCGACCTGGCATCATCAGGCGACATGTCTGAGTTCACGTAGTTTGCAAAATAGGGAATGCCGTATTTTGCCGTGACTTCCCACAGCCGCTCCAGGCCCGGAGCTTCCCAGTTGAAGCCGGGATCGATGTTGTAAGTGGGTATGGGGAAAGTAAAGACCCGGTCTCTCGCATCACCCTCTGCCAACACCTCAAGGAATGCGCTGTTGAACATGGTCATTTCGTGCTGAAAATCCGCATAGATCTCTCTTTGCGGCTCGCCGCCGATGATGACATTTTCCTGAGCCAGCGTGACAGGCGGCTGCAGATCGAGCGTAACATTGGTGAAGGGGGTCTGAAAACCAACACGTGTGGGCACATTTACGTTAAAAACGAATTCCTGCAATGCCTGCTTGACCTCTTTGTAGCTGAGGCCGTCACAGCGAATAAAGGGGGCCAAAAGGGTATCAAAGTTTGAAAAGGCCTGTGCTCCTGCGGCCTCGCCCTGCAAGGTGTAAAAGAAATTGATAATCTGGCCGAGGGCGGTCCTGAAGTGTCGTGCAGGGCTGCTCTCGGCCTTGCCGGGTGCCCCCCGGAAACCGGAACGCAGCAGGTCATGGAGATCCCACCCCACGCAGTACACGGAAAGCAGGCCGAGGTCATGGAGATGGAGTGCGCCGGATGTATGGGCCTCGCGAACCTCGGGAGTGTAAATCTTGCTGAGCCAGTAAGTCTTGCTGACCTCACTCGAGATATAGTTGTTCAATCCCTGTAAAGAATAGGCCATATTGCTGTTTTCCCGGACCTTCCAGTCCAGACGCTCCAGATAGCGCTCTATCAGGTCAAGGTCGGCTTTTTCCACCATCTCCCGAATGCTCGCATGCCGATCCCGGTAGAGAATATAGGCCTTTGCCGTCCTCTTGAACGGCGAGGCCAACAACACCTCTTCCACCATGTCCTGGATTTCCTCAACCGTTGGCACGGTATCCAGAAATACCATCTGGGCAAGGCCTATAACCCGGATCGTGAGCCGCCGGGCAGTATCCTCTGAGAATTCACCGGTAGCCCGCCCCGCCTTAAGTATGGCAGAAGTGATCTTTGACGACTCAAACGGCACCAGGCGCTGGTCGCGTTTTCTGATCTGTGTCAGGCCTATATAACCAGTAATGCTGATTGCCTCCTGGTGATGCTCAATAACTGTTGTCATTACCTATTTCCTCCGATCAATGCGTCAGCAACCGATCACGGGGATAGAAAGCTCTGCTGCTCGGTCCATTACATACCCTTAGCTGATAATAGAAGTTCGCGTTTTTTTCTGAGAATTCCGCATCTTATACTTAGATAACTGCAATATATTGAAGATAATCAAATGTAAATCACAAGATATAGTGGTATTATCAAATTGTCAAGCATTAAACTAAAAAATTCAAACCCGGGGACACATGGTGAATATTCTTATGAATTTTCGGGTTTCAAGGCAGGATATAAAGGGTTCACCGTATATTTACAGGAGGAACTGCATCAGTTTGAGGAATGTCTGCAGTAAATATCCGGTGAACCCGTGGTCCCACGTAACCGTTCACAGGAAGGGGATATTTCTTTTCACTTCACACTTCAGCCCCTTGTTTTCTTAAGGCTTTTGACATGGGGGATGTCCTGCCCCCTCT
>PQXD01000053.1 GCA_003194485.1 Deltaproteobacteria bacterium | reverse complement strand
CGGTACACTGATTTCTACGTTCATGGCACTTCTCCTTTCGGTTTGATTTTTTGGTGATCAAAACCATTACAAGGAAAAGTGCCTTTTTCTACCCTTTCAGAATTCACACAAAATATTTTACACTACCTTAGAATTATACTCCGCCAAGTTCGCGTAGACGCCCCAGGAGAACTGCATCACATCATATGTGCACGTAATAGGGGGCTTGCCAATTTATACAACATATTTCACCGGCTACCTGATCAAGCTTCTTGAAAAAATCGACTGGGAATCCTGCCGCAATGTCTTGGATCAATGGGAAAAAGAACGCATTCTCAAAAAACAATGGTAATTTCTTTTGCTTGCATGAACAACTAAACCTCGTCTAAACATATATGACCATGTCAGACATCCAATGAAAAACAGGGAAGCAAAAACAAGGTCAGTCTTTTTTGGGTTAACCAAATATTTACTTCCCTCAGGATATTTTTTCTTATAAGATAGATACATTAGTATCGATATCGAGGTTGACGATGGCCAGTGCAGAACAAATAAAAGCGCTTCTGAAGTCACATATAGAAGGAGATAGTTCCCGCTTCTTCTCTGTGGCGATGCAGGTGGCGGCTCATGAAGCAAAACTTGGGCATGGCAAACTCGCCCGAGAATTACGGGCCATTATTGATGAAGCGAAAAAGAAGAGGTATGCCGTTCCCTCACCCAAACCTGTGCCTATTGCCCAGCCACGCGGTGAACTTTCAACTCTTTTAGAGGCCTCATATCCAAAACTCCGGTTGTCAGACATGGTCCTGGATTCCGATATTCAGGAGCGTCTGACCAGATTAATCATAGAACAGCGGCAAATAACCAAAATCCGGGCCCATGGCCTTTCGCCACGAAAAAAATTGCTTCTTGTCGGTCCACCCGGGACGGGAAAGACCATGTCGGCAAATGTGCTGGCTGGAGAATTGGGGCTTCCTTTGTTCCTCGTTCGCCTGGATAGCCTCATTACGAAATACATGGGTGAGACTGCCGCCAAGTTGAGACTCATTTTCGATGCCATTGCTCAATCCCGGGGCGTATATCTGTTTGACGAATTCGACTCAATAGGATCTCGACGTGGACAGATCAATGATGTAGGGGAAATACGCCGGGTTCTTAACAGTTTTCTGCAAATGATAGAGCAGGATGATTCGGACAGCATCATATTAGCTGCGACAAATCATCCTGATATCTTGGATTATGCATTGTTCCGACGGTTTGATGATGTTATTGAATACAAGCTGCCTGAGCGCAAATTCATGGTCAAATTACTCAGGGCCAAGCTGGCGGCCTTCGACAAAGCGCAGATCCAGTGGGAAAAACTTTCCGATCTGGCAATCGGTTTGAGTCATGCGGATATTACCCGAGCATGTGAGGATGCCATCAAAGATGCTGTTATTCATGACCGGGACGGACTTACCACTGAGGATATCATAAAGCCGTTATCGGAACGAAAGGCAATCCGGAACAAATAATATCCGTGTTGTAGAATATTCATCTTTTGGTAAAATCAACACTAACAAATGCCGCAAAGCAATCCCTCAAGACTTCGCCATCTTCTTATCACTGGTACGGCTAATACTGAATTCTACACTTCCCCTGCTACCGGGGGTGGTAGCAAATCAAAATTGCCCCCACGTCAGAGGCAAGCTCACGGGCAAAGACTGCTTAATCAGTTAAATAATCTCCGCCAAGAAGCTGAGGAGCTGCTGGAGGAACAGATCGCCTTCGGCGTTGATGCCGGAAACGGCATCTGCCTGCAGTTTGAAAGTGAACCTGACTTTGACTTGAAGCTTGAAAGTCTTGAAGTCATCCGATCGGGCATCGAACTCCTTGCTGTTACAAAGGAAGACAGCAAAACGCTGGCAACCGTTTTTGTGCCGGAAGGAAAACTGTCCTTTTTTATAAAAAGAATTACAGCATACATAGAGGAGGATACAGAAAAAGGCAGACCAAAAAATCAGCAACTGGTGGAAAGCATTTCTGCAATCCGAAGGGCTGTCCTTAATGCCTTGTGGACAGACGATAATGATTGCCTCCCTGAAGGAGATAGCCCTATCTGGTGGGAAGTGTGGTTGCGGGTTGGCAGTGACCGAAAAGCGATTGTCGATTTTTTCAACAAGCACGCTGAACGAATCGGTCTGACCGTTGGTCAGGAGCAAATCAGTTTTCCAGACAGGACTGTGGTAACGGCATTAGGCACCAAAGCACAGATGAGCACGGTCGATCAATCTGCTAAATTGCATTGCAGAACTTCGAAAGACCAAAGAAACGGCCGCCTTTTTCACTGCAATGGGAGTTGAAGAGCAATTTGAATGGGTGAAAGAGGCATTGACCAGAATTGATCCTCCCCAACAAGATAGCACGGCAATCTGTATTTTAGATTCGGGTATCAATAATGAACATCCGCTTTTGCGCCCGACCCTGGATGCTTATGACATGCACGCTTATGACCCCGCCTGGGGCGAAGCTGATCATGACGATCATGGCACTGAGATGGCGGGACTCGCCTTGTATGGCGATCTTACGGAGTTGCTCAGCCACTATGACCGGATTGCGCTTTCTCACCGTCTTGAATCAGTGAAGATACTCCCACCTCATGGCATAAATCCTCCTCACCTTTACGGTGATATTACCGCTGAAGCCATTGCTCGCTCTGAAGTGACCGCACCTCATCGAAGCCGGATTGTGTGCATGGCAGTGAGCACTATTGACTTCAGGGACCGCGGCAGGCCATCTTCATGGTCGGCCCGGCTGGATGCCTTGAGTTCAGGGGCTGATGACGAAAAGCAAAGGTTGATAATTGTCGCTGCCGGGAATACTGCCGAAGACATGCGTTATCATTACCCTGATAGCAACCTGACAGATGGAATTCATGATCCCGGCCAGGCATGGAATACAGTCACGGTCGGAGCTTTTACTGAGAAGGGCTTAATTGACCCTGAAGAATATCCCGGCTGGAATCTGGTCGCTCCACACGGAGACCTGAGCCCATCAAGCTGTACTTCCATGATCTGGCAAAGGCCGTGGCCGCTGAAACCGGATATTGTCATGGAAGGCGGTAACATGGCCATCGATCCTACTGCCGGTAACGCTGATTATGTCGATAGCCTTGACCTGCTCAGTACTGGACGAGAATATATTATCAAACCGCTGGTCACCATGAGGGAGACCAGCGCTGCAACCGCATTGGCATCCAGAATGGCAGCTATGCTGCAGGCTGCATACCCGGAGTATTGGCCGGAGACCATCCGTGCTCTCTTGGTCCATTCCGCAGAGTGGACTGAAGCAATGCAGGCCAGATTTCAGCCGTTAAACACTAAAAACAAATATGAGCAGCTTCTCCGTTATTGCGGATTCGGGGTGCCGAACCTTCAAAGGGCCATGTGGAGTGCACGGAATTCGTTAACACTTATCGCTCAAGACTCCTTGCAGCCATTTGACAAAAAACAATCCAGGTATGTGACACGGGATCTCAACTTGCATACAATTCCGTGGCCGAAGGAAGTATTGCAGGACTTGGGCGAAATCCTGGTAGAGATGAGGGTCACACTTTCCTATTTCATCGAGCCGAATCCGGCAAGGCGCGGATGGACCCGTAGATACAGCTACGCTAGCCACGGCCTCCGTTTTGATGTGAAAAGGCCCCTGGAAAAACTTGATGATTTCAGAGGCCGGATCAACAGGGCAGCCAGGGACGAAGAGATGGCAAGTTCGTCCTCCTCAAGTACAGAATCCGACAACTGGTTGTTGGGAACAAATCTTAGAAAACTTGGATCGTTACATTCAGACCGCTGGACCGGTACGGCCGCTGAATTGGCAGACAGGGGTTATGTCGCAGTATACCCTGTCATTGGCTGGTGGCGTGAACGTCACCACTTAGAAAGATGGAGTAAGCGCGCTCGCTACTCATTAGTTGTTTCGATAAGAACACCTGAAGAGGAAGTTGATCTCTACACTCCTGTGGCAAATATGATTAGACCCCAAATTGGGGTTAACATTTTAACGTAACCTATTTTCAAATTCCTTCCGGACTGTTTCATATTTCTCCTCCCGTCACAGCGGTCAAAGATTAAACGGTATTTCAGTCTCTCCCCAATCCCTGAACAGCTATTTCCTATCAATTATTTTCCAAACAGAATACAATAATTAAAAGCCAAAATGTATAAATGAGCTCAAATAGGCAGACACATATTTGCTTTATTGGCACCGTCTAATTCATGTGCAGTATTGGATATGAAGAAGCGAACAAAAAACGTAAAGAGAAAAAAGTCGCCCCCTAACCTGACTTTCCTAGTTATGACCAAAGCGAACGAAATTATCCTTATAAATACAATGAGTTAAAAGATAATTATTGTATACACTACAAATTATTAAAAAATTCAGTAAGTTACATATGTATCA
>PQXD01000052.1 GCA_003194485.1 Deltaproteobacteria bacterium | reverse complement strand
GGGTGGAATAAGGCTCTTATGACAATGAATCTCAATAATCAGCATTTCCAGAAAGTCCAGAGGGGCATAAGGCCAAAATTTGGCCGAATCGAAATCTTCGGCTGATATGATTTACGGGACACGCTCATAAGTGGCTGCTTGCCTGGTCCATTGCCATGCTCTTGGGTTGGGTCCTGATCCAGATCTTCTTCAGCCGAGATTTCCGCATGGTGACCTTGACCGGATTGGTGCTGGCGACGGGGCTTTCAGGAGCCGCACTTGTGGTCGAACCGGCCCTGTCCAGGCAGGAGTCCGGGAGGCTCTTTGTCGAGGCGGCGGAATCCATGATAGAAAATGATGTACCCATAGTCCTTTACAAAATACATCCTGACAGAAATGGGGTGAAATATGCTTTATACAGCCGCCGCGTTCCGGAGGAATTACATTTTTGCTCATCACCGGAAGATCTTGAGCAGGTTAAAAAGCCTTTTATGCTCTTGGGTCGTGGACGTAATCTCAAGGGGTTCGGAGTTTTTTTAAAAAAGAATAGGGCTCGGAAGCTTATTAAGGGATCGATTCATCGGAGAGAAATGGTTGCATACAGTGTGGAACCAAAGAGTTTTGTGACATCACGTCGGCAACAACATAATTTCTGCTGCTATGAAACGATCAGCTAATCGCTCAACTTAGGAGAAAGGCACAGAAATTAACAGATGACATCGGCTCCAAGCCCGGAAATTTCTATTGTTATCCCCATGTATAACGAGGAGGCAAACGTCAGGCAGTTCTGCAGCCGCCTCTTTGAGACCATGGCTACCTTATCGGAGACCTGGGAAGTTGTCTGCGTGGACGATGGATCCTCTGACCGGACCCTCGAACTCCTGAGAAAGGAACAGGCGGCGCGGCAGGGGATGACCGTTGTGGCACTTGCCCGGAATTTTGGACAGCATGCAGCGATCATGGCTGGATTTGCCCAGAGCCATGGCCGGTGGGTCATCACCCTGGATGCAGACCTCCAGAACCCCCCTGAGGAGATCCCCAAATTGGTTAACGCCTTTCAGGCTGGTCATGATCTAGTAGGCACTGTAAGGATTGAGAGGCAGGACACCCGTTTCCGCAAATGGGCCTCACGCCTCAACAACCGTCTGATCACCCGGATCTCTGGGATCTCCCTTCAGGACTTCGGCTGTATGCTCAGGGGCTACAGCCGTGAGGTGGTTAATGGCATCCTGGCGAATCCCGAGTACAGGGCGTTTCTCCCGGCGCTTGCAACATTCTTTGCCAGGAATCCTGTAGAGATCCCGGTAAGTCACGAGGAACGGGCCGGAGGCGCATCGAAATACTCGCTCCTGAAGCTCTTCAGCCTGCAACTGGATCTGCTCACCGGCTTCTCCCTGTGGCCTCTGAGGGCCATGTTTTTTATGGGAACGGGCGTGGCCTGCCTGGGATTTCTGCTCGGCCTGCTCATTCTGGCACTTCGTCTTTACTACGGGCCCGGCTGGGCCGCAGAAGGTGTATTCACCCTTTTTGCCCTGCTCTTCTGTTTTATCGGTGCCCAGTTCTTTGCATTCGGACTCCTTGGTGAATACATAGGACGGATCTTTCAGTCCGTGCGTAAACGTCCGCCATACATACTTGGTGATGTGCTTCGTAAATAATAGGGACAGGGTGGTAAGGGCAGATATCCTGCTTGCACTGTTCGCAGTCTTACTGCTTTTCTGGACGTTGGGAGAAAGAGGCCTCTGGACTGCCGAGGGTAGATGGGCAGAGGTCACGAGAGAGATGTTTCTGACCGGTGATTTCTTCCACCCCACCATCAACGGCGAGCCTTATTTCGACAAGCCCTTGCTGACCTACTGGCTTATCGCCCTGATCTCGACCCTCACCGGGCGACTGGACGAGTGGACGGTCCGGCTCCCCAGTGCCATCTCTGGTCTTCTGGCCCTTTGGGCCACGGTTTATCTGGGCAGGCGGCTCTGGTCAGCCGAGGTCGGGAGGACGGCCGGGTGGGTCCTCCTTACAACCTATAGCTTTCTGTTCTGGAGCAGGGCGGGCACTGCCGACATGGAGAACGTGGCTGCTGTCACTCTTGCCCTGGCCTGGTACTGGGCCAGGCGAGACCAGCCAAATTTCAGCGCATTTTTCGTCTTCTATCTTATCGCCTTTATCGGGTCCCTCACAAAGGGGCTCACAGCCTTTGTTGTCCCGGTCCTTGCGGTGTTACCCGATGTCCTTGCGAAAGGCCGCTGGCGGACGGTATTGAGGCCATCGCACTTTTTGGCCATGGCCCTGGCAGGTTGTATATATCTCGCCCCATTTATATATGCATCCATTACACGTACCGATTACCAGGCAAGCGGCCTTGCCCTGGTCTTCCAGGAAAACATCCAGCGGTTTTTCCAGCCCTTTGATCACAAGGAGCCTTTTTATTACTATTTTTACTATCTTCCCATACTCTTTCTGCCGTGGACGCCGCTGTTCCTGGCGGCCTGCGCAGGGATGGCCAGTGGCTGGGAGGACCTGGACAGCCGGACAAGGTGGCTGATAAAGGCCGCGTTACTGGTCTTCCTGTTCTTTACTGCATCCGGGTCGAGGCGGAGCTATTACATACTTCCGATCTTGCCCCTCTGTGCCCTCTGGACAGCGGTCTTTCTCCGGACAGATTCAGTGCCCTTGCCGGCCTTAATGATCTTCAAGCGCTGGGGCCTTCGCATCCAGGCTGGCTTGCTGGCTGTCTTGGCCTCTATTTATATTGCAAGCCCGGTGATCTGGCCTGTCCTCATGGATCGCATTGGGTTTGTGGCCCCTCAGGGCCTGAAGGTGGCTACGCTGGTCTGCGGCCTCACCGTGTTCGGGCTCTTAGCGGTTTCCTTATGGCGCTCCGGCCTGTTCCATGCCGTTCTCGGAACCGCCGGACCTGTTGCACCCCTCGTGGCCGCAGTAGCAGTATTCATGGCAGTCTTTTTTTGCTGGCAAGTGAAGGCCCTCGAAATTTACCGCACGGAACGTCCCTTTTCCTTGGAGCTCAAGAAACGGCTCGCAGGCGTCGATCCGGAACAAGTGGCCTTTTTCCGCAAGGTCTCGCCCAATGTACTCTTTTACCTGAATCTGCCCAGACCTCGGCAATCCCAATAATGACCACTCCATAAGGGAACTTGCCGAGATGATGATCGAGGTTCTGGGAGAATTTCCGGCCTTCACCCACCTGGCAGAACGGGCGGAGCTGAGGGATATCTCCGCCGAGACCTATTACGGGCCGGATTACCAGGATGTGGGCTATCGGGTACCGGACATAACCTCTGCCAGAGAAATACTGGGATGGGAGCCAAAAATCGATCTCAGGGAGGCATTGCGCCGGACCATAAGCGCCTATGTCCGGAACCGGCAGATAGTCGTGGAGGAATTGGGCCGTCCGGATGAGCTATGAAGGAGGATATGGCACCCTGGTCTTGAAGGTGGACGTGGATACCCATGACGGAATGCGCCATGGGGTCCCTGTTCTCCTTGAGATCCTGGCACGTCATGGTATCCATGCCACCTTTTGTCTATCCTTCGGACCGGACAATGCGGGAAAGGCCATTTACAGGGTATTCAGGGATCCGGCCTTTTTTAACAGGAGTTTAACCGTTAATTCTCTTTTTATCAATTTTATTCAATAATTTCAACAAATTATCTGCCAATCTACTGTAAGACCCCTCGGCGCACCCTTATTCCCCCCTAAAAAAATCAAGTTATCCTGGTAAATTATGCATTTTTTTCTTGACTATGCAAGACCCTACTATTATGGTGTGGGCATGGCGCACTTACACAAAAAAATGAAAAAGGGAAGACCCTATTACTATGTCAGGGAATCCGCCAGGGTTAACGGCAAGCCTAAAATCGTTAATCAGGTGTATCTCGGCTCACCTGAACGGATTCTCAAGATGGCCACCGGGCCGGGCACGGTTTGTTCCAAAATTCAGGTGCAGGAATTCGGCGCATTATGGCTTGGCAACCTCATTGAGCGTGAAGTGGGGTTTTCCAGTCTTGTTAATACGATTATTCCGAAAGGGGTAAGGGAAACCGGACCTTCCGTAGGCGAGTATTTTCTTTACGCCATATTGAACCGGATGGTTGATACTTGTTCAAAACGTGCCTTGGTTGAATGGTATAAATTAACAGCCATTCAGCAGATTCGGCCTACAGACATTGATGCCCTGACCTCACAGCGTTTTTGGAAGAAGTGGGACCGGGTTGATGGAAAACAAATAGAAGAGATTGCTACAAGGTTTTTTCGTATATTGGCGGAACTGGAGCCCCTGTCCTCGGATTGTTTCATGTTCGACACGACAAACTATTACACCTTCATGGCCAGTGAGTCGGAGTCCGACTTGGCGAAGCGTGGTAAAAACAAAGCGGGCCGGAATTGGTTGCGGCAGGTCGGGGTTGCACTTTTGGTGTCCCGTGATAATCGTATTCCTCTTTTCTATCGGGAGTATGAAGGGA
>PQXD01000051.1 GCA_003194485.1 Deltaproteobacteria bacterium | reverse complement strand
GAAAAATTGAGGAGTTGACTCAAAAAATGGTTGCTCTATGAAAGAATCTTCAGACCAATGGCAGTAATTGTATGGCAAGCAGCCTACCCGGTGCTTGCTGCCTGTATCTTATATGAAATATCCAGATAAGACAAACAGCACACCCATTATTTGAGATAAATTCTCAATAAATTTTTTATCTGTATCTATGATGGCAGTGCCATAGACTCACGGGACGCCAGATTGACGGAATTTGTACTTCATACTATATTTAATTTTTAATAAACAAGTTGATAAGGAGATCCCATCATGAGGAAGGTTCTCATAATTATCAGTACGGAGGACGGCGAAAGCATCTACAATGCGATGAGGCTGGCAAATCTGGGCACAGGAAAAGGTGATGAAGTCAGTGTATTCATGCTCGGAAAAGGCGTCCTTTTTGAAAAGAGCGGCAGCAAAGATTTTGACGTGATGGGTCAAATCAACATGTTCAAGGGAGATTTTTATGTTTGAGGGGTCTGTGCAAAATCCCACGGTCTGGAGGGATCAAGCACTTGCCCGATCGGATGGATGGATGACCTCTATGAGCTGGTCATGGAGGCGGATAAGGTCTTAGCATTTTGAGCAGAATTATATGGAAATTCTCCTTCACACCTGCTGCGGGCCGTGCACCCTGTACCCGGTCAAAGAGCTCAAAAAAAAGGATATCAAGGCCCTCGTGTACTTCTATAATCCCAATATCCATCCATTCAGGGAGTATGAACGCAGGGTCGAGGCCCTGGAAACGGCTGCGGAAAAGTTCAAATTCCCGGTATTGTGGGATCAATCCGGATACGGGCTAAGAGAATGGCTGAACAAAATAGGAACAAGACGGGACCCGGATGAACGCTGTCCCGTGTGTTACCGCATTCGCCTGGAAGCTGCTGCCCAAAAGACCGCGGAACTCGGCCTGCCCGCTTTCACCACAACCCTGCTTTACAGCCGTTACCAGAGACACGATCTTATTTGTGATATCGGAAAGGGACTTGCTTCTGCTTACGGCGTAGAATTCTATTACCAGGACTTTCGTGAGGGCTGGGTAGAGGGTATAGAGATCTCAAGGGAACTCGGGATTTACAGGCAACCATATTGCGGCTGTATCTATAGCGAGGAAGAACGTTACAGCAAGAGGGCAAAGAGATTGCAGAAGAGAATTCTCGCAAAATCAACGGAAGAAAGATCGAACGGAAAAAAAATGAACATCGAACATCGAACGTCCAACGTCCAACATCGAATAGAAGAAAATAAAGAAACAGAAATATGACCCGGGGAAACGGCTGCTTGAGTATTCGGCCAAAATCATCAAAAAAATTCATTCACAAAAATGCGCGTCTGCCTTAAATTTATTCGATGTTCGACGTTCGTCTTTTAACATGAACCTTTGAACCCTTACAAAGAGGTTAATCAATAATGAATCCCTTGCCTGAGTTCGGCAAGATGCTGCTGATCCTGGGGATACTGTTTGTAGTAACAGGACTGTTTCTGATGTTAGGCCCAAAGATTCCCCTTCTGGGCAGGCTGCCGGGAGATTTTGTAATCAGGCGGGGTAACTTCACCCTTTATTTTCCCCTGGCCACTTCTATACTTTTGAGTATAGTCCTTACCCTGATCTTCTCCATATTCCGTAAATGATTCCGCTGAAAATACCCCATCTGCTGCGTTGCAATCGCAAATGACCCGCCGGGACTTGATGAAAAAAGCGGGCTTTTGGGCTTTTGGGCTGGGGCTCTTTTACCCTGTTTATGCCTTTGTGGCAAAGAAACGATTTCGTCCGCCCATAGAAGTCCGATTGAGACGCAAACTGAAGCCCGGAGAATTTCTGCTTGAGCCCCGCTTCGCCCTTTTTGAAACCGATCAGGGGCCTCTGGCCGTATCCCGCAGTTGCACTCATTTGGGCTGCATTGTCAATTATCGAGAGACAGACAGGGAATTTCTCTGTCCCTGTCACCAGAGTCGTTTCACCTGGGACGGTAAATACCTGTCAGGCCCGGCCAAGAAGGATCTTCCCAGGCTCCACGTCAAGGTACTGGAAGAAGAGGAAGGCTACATCATCCAGATACCCAGGGCATAAGCGCTAAGTTATTTTTGCACCGGATGGACTAATGAACATCGAACATCGAACGTCCAACATCGAATGTTGAATGGGAAAAGATGAAGAAACAGACCTATGACCTGGAAGAAAGGCTGCTAATTAAAAAACCTGAACTGCTAAGTGATATTTTACAGGAAACAGAAGAATTAATTAAGATTTTCGTCACGAGTATCAAAACGGCTGAAAAGAAACAGAAATAGTCGCTGAATGTTCGGTATTGGATATTTGTTTTTCATTCGATGTTCGATGTTGGACATTCATTTTTTAATTAACCTGTGAACGTTTACAAAACAACTTAGCGCTTATGCCTATAATCCCTCGGCCTTATAGCCAACAGGCAATATAAGCAAAGGTTCATGGTTCGGGTGAATATTGATAACCCGTCTTACTTTTTCATCGTTGAAGGCCCCGACTATACCGGCCCCTAAACCCATTGCTTCCGACTGTAGCAAGATATTTTGTCCTATATGACCGGCCTCGATAACTGCGTATCTTACACCCCTTTTGCCGTATTTGCCGGTTATCCGGTAATATTCAGCAGTAATCAGGATATTTAAGGGGGCGGTGGCTATCCACATCTGGGATAGTGCCGCATCAGCCACTTTATTTCTCATATCTCCTTCAGATACAAGCGAAATAGCATGGCTTTTCGGGTCGTAATGATAGGCTCCGCTTTCCAGTCCCTTTACACAATTCTCCCCGGCAACGGTATAAATATCCATTGGATACAGGGCACCTCCCGAAGGTGCAGCCCTCTTGAAACCCCTGTCTTCCGTGATACCCTGAGCCGCCCAGAAGAGTTGCGAGCATTGTTCCAATGAAAGAGGCCTGGAAGTAAAAGATCTGATGGTCCTGCGACGCTTGATAGCGGTTTCTAAAGAAATTTTCCCTTGAGTTTTTGGCTTTGGCAGTTTCATATACTTCATCTCCTGAATTTTCCCATTTGCCTTTTTCGGGTTTCGATCGCGGGACCGGATTGCACCGCCTCTTTCGGTCTGCAATGAGTGAACTTTGAAACCCGGAAAAAGGCAACCGCTTCAAGGCAGGATATAACGGGTGAGTTGTTTATGTAACCCAGCCCTGGAGTAGCAATTATTGTTCAGATAATAAAACCACTGAATTGGATCGTGTCCTATGGGCACGGTCTTCACCGTTAGAATAAATTTTGAGGAGAGAAAAATGTATATCCTGAATCTTCCGTTTGGACTGAAGGATGTCGATCCACTCGTCCATATTATCAGCCTGGTAGCTGTTGGTCTCGTTATAAGTGTATTACTGTTCAGGTTCCTGGCCCGCTGGAGCCGGAGGTCGGATGATATTTTCAGTAAGGCGGTGGTTAAATACCTCAAGCGGCCTTCAAAATTTCTCTTTCCGGTTTTATGTCTCATGCTTTTTGCCCCGGTCTTGAGTATTCCTGATGATCTGGCAGGTGCCTTTCGGCATGTTTTGGGCATTGCTTTTATAGGTACGCTTACCTGGATGGCTACAAGAACTGTTGCAGTAATCAGAGAGATAATACTATCCAGGTTCGATGTAGACCAAAAGGATAACCTGGCTGCCCGTAAGATTTATACTCAGTTCCGGGTGATTGAGCGGGTAATCATCGTCATTATCCTTATAATAGGTATCTCTTCTTTATTAATGACTTTTGAGAAAATACGGCAGTTGGGTGTCAGTATAATGGCTTCTGCTGGTGTTATAGGAATAATTGCAGGCTTTGCAGCACAGAAAAGTATAGCCACCCTTTTTGCCGGGATTCAGATTGCTATTACGCAGCCGATCAGGCTGGATGATGTAGTAATCGTAGAGAATGAATGGGGCTGGATCGAGGAGATCACCCTTACATATGTAGTGGTCAGGGTATGGGACCTGAGGCGCCTGGTAGTACCTATCACTTATTTTATTGAGCGGCCCTTCCAGAACTGGACCAGAGTTTCTGCCGATATATTGGGCACAGTATTTTTATATATGGACTATACTATTCCCGTCCAAGTTATCAGGAAAGAACTGCAAAAGATAGTCAAGGGCTCTGACTTATGGGATGGGAAAGTGTGCGGCGTGCAGGTTACTAATGCAGCTCAACAGACTATTGAAGTAAGGGCCTTGGTTAGCGCGGCTGATTCGTCAAAGGCTTGGGACCTCCGCTGTCTTGTGCGTGAAAAGCTATTAGAATTTCTTCAGAGCACATATCCGGCCAGCCTGCCAAAGACAAGAGTTGAACTGGAGAAGAGTATATTATTGGGTAAAGAGTCTGTCCCGCAAATATTAGTTGCAAAATGAGGCCGAATTCGGTAAAATATTATATAATTTCAACATGATAATTGCTTTTTGAGGGCCTCATGAACTACAATTTCAGAAGCTATAATCCGG
>PQXD01000050.1 GCA_003194485.1 Deltaproteobacteria bacterium | reverse complement strand
AGCTATTTCCGCACTGGCAAATGGGTGTAAAACCGACGGCTGGATGATGGGAGCCCGGTGAGCTGAGAGGCTCACGCCGGGTTCTGAGAGGGCCTGGGGGTGAGATTCCCCCGGGCTACTCACCTTGCCTTTTCGACTACATTCAGGCTTCTCTCCCTGCGGAGACCAGCCAGGAGCCATTGCCACCCTTGCCGAAGGCCTTCAAAAGGGCCTTCGCCTTCAGACACTTCTTGGTGTCACGGGATCCGGCAAGACATTTACCATGGCCAATATAATTGTCCGGGCGCAACGGCCTGCCCTGGTGATCGCACCGAACAAGACCCTTGCCGCGCAGCTCTTCGGAGAATTCAAGGCCCTTTTCCCGGAAAACGCGGTTGAATATTTTGTAAGCTATTACGATTACTATCAGCCGGAGGCCTATATACCTCAATCAGACACCTATATCGAGAAGGATTCCTCCATCAATGACTCTATTGACAGGCTTCGCCATTCTGCCACACACTCACTGCTCACCAGAAGGGACGTGATAGTTGTGGCCAGCGTATCCTGCATCTACGGCCTGGGCTCTCCTGAAGAATACCGGCAGATGCAGCTATGCTTGAGGGTGGGCGATGAGTGCCCAAGAGAAGAGATCCTGGCCAGGCTGGTCGCCATGCTGTATGAGCGAAACGATGTCGATTTCCGCCGCGGCACCTTCAGGGTCCGGGGAGATATAGTTGAGATCTTCCCTGCCCATGAGGAAAAGCACGCCGTGAGGGTTGAGCTGTTTGGAGACGAGATCGAAAACATCAGCAAGATTGATCCGCTCAGGGGGCGGACCATTGCCTTCCTGAAAGAGACTATCATATATCCATCGAGCCATTACGTGGCATCCGGAGGCGGATTGGACCGGGCCATTCTGAGTATCAAGGCGGAGCTGGACGAAAGACTCCTGTTTTTTGAGTCCCGGAATAGATTAGTTGAGGCCCAGCGTCTTGAGCAGAGGACCAACCTGGACCTTGAGATGCTTCAGGAACTGGGTTACTGCCATGGGATCGAGAACTACGCAAGACACCTTTCGGGCCGTTCCCCAGGAGAGCCCCCTCCAGTACTTCTGGACTATTTTCCGAAGGATTTCATAACCTTCATTGACGAAAGCCATATAAGCATTCCACAGATAAGGGGCATGTACGCCGGGGATCGTTCCAGGAAAGAGACCCTCGTGGAGTTCGGCTTCAGGCTTCCCTCGGCCCTGGACAACCGTCCCTTACGGTTTGACGAGTTTGAAAAGGCCGTGGGCCAGGTCATTTGCATCTCCGCCACTCCGGGGCCATATGAGTTTGAAAAGGCCGGAGGGGCCGTGGTGGAGCAGCTCATAAGGCCGACAGGTCTCACGGATCCGCGGATGGAGGTAAGGCCTGCCGGCACCCAGGTAGACGACCTCATGGAGGAGATACAAAAAACCGTTGCGAGAGATGAGAAGGTCCTTGTCACCACGCTGACAAAGAGGATGGCAGAGGACCTCACGGAATACTACTCTTCATCCGGTATCCGCGTGGAATATCTCCATTCCGATATAAAGACCATAGAAAGGAGCCGGCTGATACAGGGCCTGAGGCGTGGTGACTTTGATGTGCTGGTCGGGATAAATCTCCTGAGAGAGGGCCTCGATATCCCGGAAGTGTCCCTGGTGGCAGTGCTGGATGCGGACAAGGAAGGCTTTCTTCGTTCGGAACGGTCTCTTATACAGACAGCGGGGCGGGCCAGCCGTAATGCCGATGGCCTGGTGCTGCTCTATGCGGACAGGATTACCGGTTCCATGAAGCGGGCCATGGAGGAAACCGGACGCAGGCGCCGGATACAGATGGAACACAACAGGCTACACAATATTACTCCGGCCACCATAAAAAAGGCCGTCAAGGATGCCCTTTCTTCAATCTATGAGAAAGAGCAGCAGTTGGATATGCAGATAGCTGAGCCAACAGCTCATTATGGGGACCTGCCGGGTTCAACAGACCCGGAAAAACAGATCAAGGCCCTGGAACAGGAGATGAAGGCCGCTGCCAAGGAAGAAAGGTTTGAGAGGGCTGCTGAACTCAGGGACAGGATCAAGGAACTCAAGACAGTGAGGCTGCAATCATAGATAGAATGATGACAACGGAAAGGTTGCCGCTGTTTTCACGACATGATCAGTATCTGGTATAGCGCAGACAGTCCTGTTCGAAATCCTCGATGATTTCACTGGTAAGCGTAGGCGTAATATCGGGAATAATTTCCAGGAACGTCTCTGTTGTCACGCGGTAATCTTCTCCTTTGACATATTCTCTCTCGAAGGCGAGTTGTCTGACCCTCTGAAAGAGGTACTCGATATCCGCAGGGGTAAAGAGCGAAATCATCGGAATGATCCCGTCCACATCCACATCGCCCCGGTTGGTATCGCGCAGATAATACTCGAAAATAGTTCGACGGCCCTGATCGTCCAATCCTCCGACCGGAATAATGCAATCAAAACGACCGGGCCGCAACAGGGCCTTGTCCAGTTGCCGGATGTAATTAGTGGCGCACACCAGGAGGTTATGCCTCTCTTTTCTCTTTAACAGGGGTACCTGTTTGAGGAATTCGTTTGTAATTGATTTGTCGATGCGGGAGGCATGATCCCGGCTTTCCGCTATTTCCTCGAATTCGTCTATGAACAGGACCACCTCGTCGAGATTGCCGGCCTTTTCTATCAAGGTTTTCAGATTTGCACCGAGACGGTCTTCTCCGTCGATCATCAAGGTACTGGGGCTGACCTCGATATACCACCACTGAAGTATGCCTGCTATGGCCTGAACGAAGTGGGTCTTGCCCGTACCCGGCGGACCGAAAAAGATGATGGTGCGGGGCGGAATGACTGCATGTTTGCGTGCAAGCTCGGTTGCCGTCAGGGGAAGTATGATTCTCTTGTTCACGATCTGTTTCGGCGGTTGGGTCTCGGATATGGTATCCCAGATTGATCGGTCGATCATCTGTGCCCCCAGCGACTTGAGAAGCTGAATCCTCTGTGCATCGTGAAGATCTTGATGCATGGGCTCGATATTTTCCATAAAATCCAGACAGGCCACCTTTATTCCTACATCACGGCCCAGTTTTTCAGAAAGCACCCACTTATGTTGCATTATTTTGGGCCACAGTTCCGAGGCTATATCAGGTTTAACCTTCTGCCCGCTGAACTCATAGATCAAGGCCGTATAATCTTGGGAACCGGAGGTATCTGATAATGTTTTCATATGTCTTTCCACTGTAAAAAATGATAAGGGTTCACAGGTTCCGGGCTCAACGTTCAAGGCTTAAGGTAAACCGCACAACTCCCGGCATAAGAATTCAACCTTGAACCTTGAATCCCTGAATGAACCCGTGAACGGTTACCAAAAAATAAAACGGAGATACTCAAAGAGGATCTCCGCAGTTTTTGTTACTGATTAAGATGCGCTTTTTACTGCCTGAAAATTAAGTTGAGTCAGGTCAGTTGTCAAGGCAAAAAATAACTTCCCAATAATCCAGGGCTAGTTTGGGTTCCCCCCTCACACTGTCCTCTACCCCAAGGGGGAGAGGGTTTGGGTGATTCGTTAAGTCTCATGCCATCAACAGCAATTCGGTATCGGCATGATGCCTTTCCCGGATGGTGTCAGATTAAGCAGCTTTCACGCGCGCATGCCCGGATTTTTCTTTCGATTATTCGGGTGGAGCATTGCCTTCACGGGCTTCTCCGGCAAGGATCCCCTGGAGGAAATAATCACTTATTTGTTTTGCTGCCGTAGCCACACTGTATTTCTTCTTGTAAGAAAGGACCCAGAACCGGGACATTTCATCCAGTGCCCCGAAAAAGGCCCTCTTGAATATCCCTGGCATCACTTCTGGCAGAAAGATTTTCCGGGCCTGACCCTGGCGTACTATGTGTGATATGATGTTGACATATTCGGCAAATTTCTTGTTGCGATATTCCTTCATGAACTTGCTGCTTTGACGCAGCTCTACCTGTATTACTTCTGCCAGATCTCTGTTTTCCTGCACCAGTATCAGGTGCAGATAGGCGAAACGCTCCAACTTTTCCCGCGGGTCATCAAAAGAGGCGATTTCCTGCCTCACTCTGGCAATGATTTTGCCCATTTCCTCTTCAAATATAGTGATGAGGATATCGTACTTGTTGTTGAAGTAAAGATAAATGGTACCATCAGCCACATCGGCTTCTTTGGCTATTTCTGATATGCGGGAATCGAAAAAACCTTTGCGGGCAAACACACGAATAGCGGCCTTAATTATTTTGTCATGTTTATCCGCGGTCTTCATGAACAAATGTAATATGGATTTTAATGAATGGACGTTCATTCAGTTATCCCATTAATTCTTTTTTTGTCAAGAAAAAATATGCCCCCTGGATATTTCATATAAGATACAGGCAGCAAGCACCGGGTAGGCTGCTTGCCATACAATTACTGCCATTGGTCTGAAGATTCTTTCATAGAGCAACCATTTTTTGAGTCAACTCCTCAATTTTT
>PQXD01000049.1 GCA_003194485.1 Deltaproteobacteria bacterium | reverse complement strand
GGATTATAGCTTCTGAAATTGTAGTTCATGAGGCCCTCAAAAAGCAATTATCATGTTGAAATTATATAATATTTTACCGAATTCGGCCTCATTTTGCAACTAATATTTGCGGGACAGACTCTTATGAGACGTATTAAGCCCGCCCATCATGATCAAGTTTACTCAACCTGTCCTGGAAAAGGTGGGGTTTACTCCGGAAAGGATCATCCTCTCCCTTGAAATGCGCATGAAGTGCGGTATCGGCATGTGCGGCCGCTGCAATATCGGCGACAAGTTCGTGTGCAAGGACGGCCCTGTCCTTTCCCTGGCCCAGTTGAAGAATATGCCTCCGGAATATTAAAGATAGCGCTGAATAAACCGCTTCAAGGCAGGATATAGCTGGCTCACAAGAATATTTACAAAGGCATTCGCGTTTATCTCTTTATTTTTTTGACCTTACGGGGATGGTGAAATGTCATTTTCATGGGCTTAAAAGGACCTGCTGTAAATTTAAGTATCTTGTCGCGCGCGAATCTTTTTTTCCTCTTGACCTCAATTACGGCGGTGTCTCCCTCCTTCTTGAAAAGCAGGGCGAGTTTGAGGCCGGAAATGTCTTTAACAGGCTCTCCGTCAAAGCTCAACAACAAATCTCCGGACTTCAGGCCGGACTTTTGTGCAGGGCTGTTACGCATGACTTTCTTTAGCACCACCCTGTTGTCTTCCTCATCGAGAATTACTCCCAGCCTGGCGGAGAAGGGCGGCTGCATCATGGGCGGAAACAGGAAGAAGTCCGCCATGCCCTGTTCCGGGTTGTTGCCGGTTACATTGGCTATTATTGCCTGATCGTATTTCCCGCGCCTGTAGGTCCTTGAGGGAATACCATCGCCGAAGGCAATATGCCCGTTGCCTGCAAGCACTACTATCTGGCGGCCGGGATTATTCTTCATGTAATCGTGGACGTTCTGTGCCATTGTCTCATCCCAAAGGATCTGGGCCTGATAAAAGTCGTTGAAATTCCTGACTCCGCTTTCAGGGTGTTTTTCAAAGATTCGCCTCAAACGTGTTTTATAGGCCGTATTTG
Organism: Deltaproteobacteria bacterium; assembly: GCA_003194485.1. Lineage (NCBI taxonomy): Bacteria > Pseudomonadati > Myxococcota > Myxococcia > Deltaproteobacteria bacterium. Next base: position 3,686 of record PQXD01000049.1, on the reverse strand, counting down.
ACCAGTCGAGGTCCTCTGGCACCTGCCTCAACTCTTCGTCTGACAGTGATTCAAGGCCCTTTCTTGCCACTTTTTTTGAAATTTCTTCCGGAAGGTTGAGTGCCAGGACCGGGATGTCATGCTCTCTGCAATACTGTATGATCGGGCGATAGAGCTGGTAATCATACCTCCATCTCTCAAGGTATTTGCTCTCTTTGAGGAAGGTCTTTTCGTCTATCTGGCCTTTCAGATACCTGTCAAGTACATGCTGAAACGGACGCTGGAACATCTCCATACCCACGGCAAGGGGGTGATCAAGTCTGTCAAGCCCCTGGATGATCCTCAGTTGGGCCATGTGATGGCTGAAATTGTCATGACACTCTCCAATATAGATCACCTGTTTTTTGGATATGTCATTGATTATCCGGTCTATTGGAGAAAGATCACTGGCAGCGGTCCCCATAACCTCGGTCTGCAGGACAAGGCGTATCCCATTCCGGGTGCCTGCGGTATCTTTTCCCGCCAGTTTGCCGTCCTCGAACCTCAATGTACTATAGTATCCGTAGTGGGGAAGCTTTTTCAGGATGAGGTCCAGTTGTCCTGAAGAATCGGCCTTTACCACGGCCACCACGCCTGCCGGGTTTATGGGATTTTCTCTGACCGTGATGATGACCCCGCTGCCCGGATCCGGCATCGCCCCTGTCAGCCGTTCAAGCCTTGGGGCAGGGTCTCCCAGTATGAGCAGGGAACCTTTATTCAGATCCGAGCCGGTCATCAGGCTGTCAATGCTTTTTTCCTTAAATCCAAGCGACCGGAGAAAAACAGCGAATTGACAATAGACCTCCGAGTTCTGCAAAGGGAGCACGAAGAACTTGTGCTCTGACCCCAGGAGGCGTGAGAGCACAGGTGGAAACTCTGACGGCTCCAGGCTGCGCATCAGATCATAGTCCGGGTCCAAAGTCACGCTGAGGGGCTGCCCCTTGATTTCAATTTCCATGGATTCCTTTTCATGCTCTACACGGACATTGCGTCGCACCTCCCCGAATGTGGTTTCTAATACCAGGGGCACTGACAGGGAGTAAGGGCTTTCCGTACCTTGCTGAATAGTCACTTTCAGGCCTTGATGTCCGCTTCCCGGATAAGTGATACCCTCTTTCTTTATGGAGAGTATCGGCACGTCCTTTCTCTCAAGCCACTGGTCAAAAAATACTGAAAGGTCCTTTTTGCCGATGTCTGAAAAGACTGCTTTCAGCTCACTCCAGCCCGCCATCCTGAAGCGGTAATCCATGACAAATTTTTTCAGGGCCTTGTAAAAGGCATCTTTACCTATCTCCTGTTTCAACATATGAAACAGCATTGCCCCCTTGCCGTAACCTATGGCCTTTGAGGGCCGGTCTGTCCTGAATCTGAACCCTGAGAGTGGCATGGCCCTGTCTTTATGGACGTAGCTTTGATAGTCTGCAAGCAATCGATGCCTGTAGTCCCTGCCCAGGCCTTTCTGTTCTTTATAGAGATGGTCTGCCAGGTATGTGGTAAGCCCCTCGCTCCAGTTACCTTCCCGCGGGTCCACATAAACCGAGTTTCCAAACCAGGAATGGAGTATCTCGTGGCCCAGGGAGGTATCTACAATGAAGGGGAGTCTTGCCACCTCTTGGCCGAGAAGGGTGTAAGTGGGAAGGCCATAGCCCGTAGGAGCGCGGTTTTCCACAATCGCAAATCGCTTAAACGGATACGCTCCAAGGATGTCTTCATAGAGATCAAGATAATATTTGGCCTTGTCAATGTATTTCCGGGCAAGTTTCTTATCATCAGGAAAAAAGTATGCGGCAATCTCAATGCCCTTGTGACGCTCCAGATTGACCTGATATGGGGCTGCAACCAGTGAGAGCCCGGTCCTGGGATGGGGAAATTCAAAGATATATATGCTCGTATCTTCCCGGGATTGTACTTTTATGGCATCCGCCTCGGATACTGCCTTAAAACCGGCAGGTATTGCGGCTCTGAGCTCATAGAGGGCAAGCCCCTCCAGCATGGGGCACCAGCCATCGAGCAATACGACACCTCCGGCATCTATGAAGTTATCCATAACAAAATAACCATTTTTTCCGCCCGGCCCGGAACCCGATGGCCGGAAATTCCTGTGGAATTGGATCCTGAGCAGCCTGTTCCCGCCCGAAGCCGCAACAGTGAAAGAGTCTTCTTCAATGGAAGGATTTATAGTCCGTCCTGCAAGGGTGATACGGCCTAAATCCACGCCTCCTGTATGTATCCATATCGTTTTTCCCATGGGGAGTTGTGCAGAGATCCCGCCCTTTATCAGGCGGTTTTCTACATCCAGGATTACGTTGACACGGACTATGGGTATGTTGTCGATATTTTCCCCGCCGGCTTCAGACCGGGCCGGGGTGCCAAAGGACGCTAAAAATGCCAGGATAAATAGAAATAACGACAAGAAATAAGGGGATTTTTTCATGATAATACCTGTATAATACTTGTTTTCGAATCAACACACGAGAAAATATATGAAACCTACTATCACAACGCTTGTAACACGCAAGGCCTGTCCCATCAGGAGTATGATTATGCCCATTTTTGGCTGAAAGATACCCAGATATCTCGGAAGTTGGTGTCTCATGGCCCTTACAGGAGTTGCAATTATACTGCCGAAGAGAAGCGCCAGCACGGTTTCTTTCACAGTGAGCACTCCTGCATTCAGCATGGCCCCGGCTGCCGCGGCTCCGGCCGTGAATTCCGCAACTATACTGAATACCACTACAGATATGCCTTCCACAGGCAGGGCCTCACTGGTAATTATTGATGCACTTTTGTGCTGAAGCCAATCAAAAAATTCCCATTGCTGGAGGAGAACTACCATAATATAGATTGGCACGGTATACATGGCTATTTGGTTGAGGCGGCCAGAGAGATATTGGGCCAGGAGCTTTTTCACCCGCTCCTTTCTTGGTTCCAATCCCTCCCTATCTTGATATTCCGGTCCCGGTCCTCTCATTTTCTCAGGTGATGGCAGCATTAAGCGGCCCAGGAAGAGTATTATTATAGTCCTGAGCAATGCAGCCATAAGGGTCAACCCCACGTATATCAATCCGGCTCTCCCGACAAGTGGTATAATTATGGCAATGGTAGTTGGGAGATGCAGCGTGTAGGAAGGAAGACCCAGATTCAGGAGTGTAGCCAGAAGCATCTCTCGCCTGCTTAATTTCTTCTCTTTATATACGTTCCAGAGAATGGTATTTGCAGCGACACCTGAAAGAAAGGCCGTTGTAAAGGCGGTCCCGCTCCAGTCACTGAAGTTGCCTGTACGCATGAGCGGCCTGGATAGATTTGCAATTATTGCAGACCAGCCCATCCCTTCTACCAGGGCACTTAAGCTGAGGCTGAGGGCCATGATTATCAGGATACGGCTGAGAGGCCATGCTATTCGATGTACGACAAGCTGCCAGTCCATCCCGGGGGCTATGAAAAGCAGCCCCGCAGACAGGAATGTAATTGCTGCCCAGATATATGGCGCGGGTCCCGGCCTTTTTTTATGCTCTAAGTTATTTTGTTCGTCGGGCAGTGTCATAGAGTCTGTCCCGCAAATATTAGTTGCAAAATGAGGCCGAATTCGGTAAAATATTATATAATTTCAACATGATAATTGCTTTTTGAGGGCCTCATGAACTACAATTTCAGAAGCTATAATCCGG
>PQXD01000048.1 GCA_003194485.1 Deltaproteobacteria bacterium | reverse complement strand
ATCCTGGCTATGGTGGTATTTTTACCCATAGCTTGAGAAAAGACGATCACAGCTTGCCTCTGAAGGCTCAAAAGAGCCTCCTGTGCTGCGTCACAAAATTCGCCTGCGCTTATATGAAATATCCAGTCCCTGACAATTTCTTCATCGTCAACAACCAGGATGGTCTCATTTCCGTCCAGAGCAGGATTTTTTGAAGGTTCTTTTCCCGGCCCTGCAACAGACTCTGACACGGGGAAAAAGAGCTCAAAGGTGGTTCCCTTTCCACTCCTGCTTTCAACATGGACACATCCTTTACTGTTTTTTACAATCCCATAGGCCATGGCAAGCCCGAGCCCGGATCCCTTGCCCACTTCTTTGGTTGTAAAAAAGGGGTCAAATATCCGGTCCATGGCTTCCGGCTCGATACCGGGACCGGTATCACTGATGCTTATGCAGACATAACGACAGGGATATGCTGTAAAATCAGGGCAACGGGCACAAACTTCTTTGTATTCGACTTCACTTGTGGCCACCAAAATGTCGCCGGTCTCGGCTTGAGTCAGTTCTTTCAACTTTCCTTCAATGTAAAATTGGCCAGGTTTTCACCATTTATATGCCTGCGCATCTATCTCTATCTACTGGGGTTTTTATACTTCTCCTTAAAACGGACTGACAGAATGAAGATATTACTCTGCCTGAACCATGTCTTAAGGCTTAATGTCAAAAAACAGACGTCTTATTTGGACTCGATCAAAACCTTTACGGGAATTTTTGATCACTACTTTGAAAAATTAATAATGGCCCATAGACCCTTATCTAAAATGATTGATTTTTTTGCGACTGCGTCTACATATAAAAAACAAGAGCTATCTGGACAATGTCGCAAAAAACGGGAAAGGGTGCATCTTTGTTACCGGACACTTCGGGGCAGTGGAGTTCCTTCCGCTTTCATTGGCCATGAACGGCTACAAGATCGCATTGATATGCCGGTTCAAGACAAAGAAGCTGAAAGAGGAACTTATAAAAAGGGCAAGAGAGTTTGATGTTGTATTGATAGATGCCAGTGAACCTAAAGTGGCATTCAGGGCGCTCCGGGCCATTAAGAGCGGTAGAATCCTGATCACCGAATGCGATGAATTCTCAGAGTGGCGCCCGTATCCTGATAAGCGAATTTCAGTCTTCGGCCACACTGTGCCACAGGACAGGACACTGGACTTTCTATACGACAGGGCAAAAGTGCCTGCACTTATGGGACTCATGAAGCGAGAAAAAAGAGGATTTACGTTATGTATTGAGCCTCTTGCAGACGGTCGCAAAGACGAATCTTTGGCTGCCAGGGCGTGGCACAGGCTTGAGGGCTACATACTCAATTATCCCCAACAGTGGTACCAATGGAAAGATGCTGCAACAGCACTGTCTGAATATATTATTCGGGATAATAAAAAGAAAGATACTCAAGAAGTCCCGTCAATATCTTCTGAACGCCCTGTTCTGTCAACCAGTCTTTCATGGCCTTGATAGTAAATAATGAGGGATCTGGCATAAAAAATGCGTATTATTTAAAGAGCCGGCTGGAAGCCGATACCCAAACTGATCACGGACTTCACTGAACATATATCAGGCTTACAGACCCAGGGAGTCATATTCTATGGAATCTATTAATGAGCAGACACAGGTTGAGCTTAAGCCAGGGACCGGATTAGATATCAGTTTCACTTATGGCGACAAGGTAATAAACACCAGAGGTCATATAAAAAGTTCGTCGGATGAGGTAATAGTCATTGAATTTGAAGTAGATGACAAAAAAATGACACCCCCGGTTGGCACAGACATTTATATTTTAAAAAACAGTATATGCTATAATATTATTGATTCAAAAGATTTTCCAGAAGTTAAGGCCACCAGAGTGTGTGGCAGAAAGTATTTAAGAGTAGATAATATACTGAAAGTTCATTACAAAAAAGTTTCACAGGAAAATTATAAGAAATACAGAGATAGACCAATAGTTATATACAAGAATATATTTGGCGAACCTCTTAAAACGCCTGAAATTGAAGAAGTTGATTTAAGATTACTTTATGAACTTATATATCAGGCAAATCTGAAGATGGATCGTATTTTGGATATATTGGAAGACAAGCGCGCTGAAAAATATGCGGTTAGTAAGAATGAAAATGTAAATATTAGTGGGGCAGGAATAAGATTTATTGCGGATCAGGCCTTTTCAATTGGCGATATTATTGCCCTTAGGATTTTCTTGCCCCTGGCTACTCAAACCCAGATAGATGTCCTTGGAGAAGTGAGAAAGGTTACAAAGTCAGAGAAAAAAGGCAGATATTGTATTGCTGTCAAATTTGTAGAATTATCAGAAGATGATCGAGAGATGATCATCAGGTATGTGTTTAAAAGGCAGAGAGAGATAATTCGAATTACTTCAGATTATACTTGAAAAGATCTGATTTAGTGATTTCGCTTGAGCAGAACCCAGGACCTTCCTTGTTTTTTTCAGCAGAATGCGGGTGTCGCATCTCGTCCATCACGCTCGACGTAATTCGTTTGACCATACCAGGCACTCACGAAACAGGAATGGCACCTGACAACACCAGTCCTCCTTGATTTTCTTGGCTGAACCCTATAGAATTTCTACAATAATTTGTTGCATATGGTATGACAGAACGCCGTTTATCATACGGGAAGACCTTTAGGGAACTCATCCATATTTGGTCATTAACAGACGGCTTTTTGTTTTATTCTGATAGCAGGTAGCCAGTTAATTTATCTTAATATCCTTATTTTATTTTGATATTCAGGATTAGGCTAAACGAAGGGAGAATAACTGTTCCAAAAGTTCCTGTAGATAAACTCGAGCCGGGGATGAACCTTGCGAGGCCCGTGACCAAGGGGAATATAGTCCTGCTCAGCAAGGATACAAAACTGACAGAAACATTGATAAAGAAGATCCAAGACATGGAAATCAATGGTGTCTATATAGATGGTCCGTCTCAGCAGGACATACCGAAAGATGAAGCACTTGCGCAACTGGACCGGAGATTCAAAAACGTGGAGGACAGGCCGTATATGAATATGTTAAAAAAGCTGGTAAAGGAACATATAGAGGGCTTGTATGATTGACATGGACATAAAAAGTCTGCGCAGGAAAGTTGAAAATATCAATAACCTCCCAACGATACCAAGCACCCTGAAACGGATTTCAAAAATTATAGAGGATCCCACAATATCTTTGAAAGAAATCGGTAATTTTATATCAAATGATCCTGCTCTGACCACCAAAATTCTAAAGATGGTTAATTCAGCATTCTATGGGTTTCCAGGCAGAATTTCTTCTGCATCTCATGCAACGGTACTTCTTGGCTCGAATGTCATAAGGGGATTGCTTGTCGGCGTCTCTGTATTTGAACTCATGCAGAATGCTATGCTCGGGCTATGGGAACACTCTCTCGGGTGTGCCATTACATCAAGGCTAATGGCCAAAAGGAAGGGGCTAAAGGACTACGATGACGTTTATGCAGCGGGGCTACTCCATGACATAGGAAAGATCATCTTAATCCTTGAGTTCCCCAAGGAATACAAAGAAGCAATGAATGAAGCGAAACTCAAGGATATTACAATAGCTGAGATAGAAGGAGATCACTTTGTTGCTAATCATGCCGACATAGGATCCTGGTTGGCAGAAAAATGGCTTTTCCCTCGCAACTTGATAGAAGTCATAAGATATCATCACAGACCCCATCTCTCAAAAAGTGCCCCCATCGAAACCGCAATTGTTCATCTGGCTGATATTCTCCTGCGGGCAAACGGGGTGGGTTTTGCCGGTGATCCCTTTGTGCCCGCGCTAAATCCCGCCGCTTTTGAGGTCCTTAAATTGAGTGAAACGGACCTGAGAGAGATACTAGAAGAAATGGAAGATTCCCTGGAGGTAACGGAAGAACTATCTCTATAAATGAATACAATTGTAATTGTCTCCCAATATATCATTTCAATAAATATCATAGAAAGTGTCTTGAAAAATTTGTACAAGATACTTGTTTTCAGCAAGATAGAGCCTGCCCTGGACTATATCTATAATTCTATGCCAGATCTGATGATTCTTGCTATCAATATGGATGATTCTTTCACAATCAATATCCTTAATAGTCTAAAGAAAGATCCCATATTTAATCAATTGCCTGTTCTTGCTGTTTTGCCTGATCAGTTTGATATCTCCAGATGGGATTTCTCATTTGCTGAAGATTATATTTGGGAAACCGAGCTTGAAAGAGAAATACTTACAAGGGTTAATTTATGTATTCTTAGATCGAAAAGGGTTGTCGAGATCAATCCTTTAACAAGGCTCCCAGGGAATATTTCAATAAACAGGCAGATACAGGACAGGCTTGATAAGGGCAAAGAGTTTGCCTTTGCGTATGCGGACCTTGATTATTTTAAACCCTTCAATGACTATTATGGCTTCGGCCGTGGAGATGAAGTTATAAGGATTACCGGGCGTCTCATACTTAACATTGTAAAGAATAAGCAGTCCAATAATAGTTTTATAGGACATATAGTTGAGAAGGTTAAGAACGAATTCACCTTATGGTGCAGTGCGCACAATATTTTGAAGCTATACAGATATGGCGACAGAAAAACGGCAATATGAGCATAAAATAGAGGAAAACAGGGGGTGGAATAAGGCTCTTATGACAATGAATCTCAATAATCAGCATTTCCAGAAAGTCCAGAGGGGCATAAGGCCAAAATTTGGCCGAATCGAAATCTTCGGCTGATATGATTTACGGGACACGCTCTCAAGTCCACGTAAGAGAAAGCCGGGGAAACCCTGACAATGTTTCATCTGCCCAAATACAGGTTCAATTATTCGCTTGCGAAATCCATAAATATATCGACTGACTGGGTTTTGGAGGTTCCTGTC
>PQXD01000047.1 GCA_003194485.1 Deltaproteobacteria bacterium | reverse complement strand
AAGCACAAATTCTGAAGGCCTTCGGCTATAAAATCAAAAAAGGGGTCTTACAAGAAGTCGGGAAGTAATTGGTTGTTATTGCGAACTTTTATGGGGATCAAATAGGGTTAACGGTTAAACTCCTGTTTAAGAAGATGCTTCGAACCGGTGCGCCGGGTCTCTATGGCTGGAGGACCGTTCTTTCCGGCACTTTTCTTCCGGCCAGACCTATAGCCAGGGCCTTTCCGGATCTGGTACGCCAGATTGCATCCGAAGGCCACGAGGTCATTGTCCACGCATGGGACCACAGACGCTGGCAGGATCATTTGCACCACATGACAGGAGAGGAGATCAAAGGGGAATTCGACAAATCATTTTCATCCTTTGAGGATATCCTGGGCAGAAGACCCTTGGCTGTTGCCGCACCCGGATGGCAGGCAACAGCAAACAGCCTCGCCGTCCAGGATCAACTTGACTTGCTGTATGCAAGTGACCTAAGAGAAGGCCCTCCCTGCTTCCTCCAGTGCAAGGGACAGGAATTCCATACCCTTCAAATACCGACCACCGGTCCCTGCCTGGAAGAGTTGTTGACCGTGGGGGTCAGGGACGAAGGCAATCTTGCCCAAGGCCTTCTGAAGCCCCTGCGAGAGGCAGCGCAGCCTGTGCTTGCGGTCCATGCCGAGGTGGAGGGCGGTCCTTATAGGACCTTTTTCGACAGGCTCCTTCCCAGCTTACTGAAGGACCATAAGGAGATCCTCTGCCTGGAAGACGTGGCCCGGCTCATACTTTCAGAAACAGGCTCCATCCCCCGGCGGGAGCTCATGTATATTTCTTTGCCCGGGCGTGCCGGGACCATAGCGTCTTCTGCCTGAGATGAGCATATGGTATGATGCCTCCTTTTCTACCAGACATGTGACCCAGTATCTGTCATGAAACCGCTGAAAATCAATGCCTGATTCTTTCAGTATATTACAGAGGCCATGGGCCTCCTTCTTATCTATAAATAAAAATTTCTTGACAGCCTGGTTTTTCCTATTATAGTTGCGTCTGATTTGCAATAAATTTAAAGAAGTGCGTCCAACTGGCTTTGGACAAGGGAATTTATGTAAGAAATGCTCTGTTCGTAGCGTCTAAGTTGGAGTTATTGATTTCCATTTTAGGCGAAGGCCGATCCTGAGGCCGCGTTGGCTGAAGCTGAGAAAAGCGCAGAGTGAATAGCCGGCGACCAGGCCTCTTTTGAAAGGGAGGTTTCCTGGGTGACGGCCGAGGTAAAAAGACTTAACGCCGACATCAAGGGCATGATCGGCAAGCTTGAAAAGCTGCAAAAAAAGGGGGAGTTCAGCAGAATCATAGAGGGAAAGGCGGCCTTTCCGGCAAAGAGTGAAGCCGCCTTTCCGGTCGGAAGCAGGCCCGGTTAGTGCCCTAACCGGACCGCCCCTCAGTTCTCTTTTCTACCAGGGCTGGGGGTTAGTGTCAATTCTCATGCTATAAAAGAGGAAGGAGAACTTAATAATGAGACAGTTTAGATTGGTATTGTGCTTATTAACTTTAATTCTTTCTTCTGCCCTGCTGGCACATGCGCAGGAAGCGGTAGAGCTCGAGAAAACCGTGGTTACAGCCACCAGGATTGAGACTGCGGTAGAGGATCTTCCCATGAGCGTTGAGATAATTACCAGAGAAGAACTGGATAACATGCACGTAAAGACCGTGGACGATGCCTTGAGCAGGGTGGCAGGAATCAGGGTGAAACGCTCGAGGGGGCTTATAACTTCAGGTGGTCATACCATAATTATGATGAGGGGAATGAGCAGTACCAAGCAAATAGTAGTGTTAAAGGATGGCATCCCCTTGAATATGACCTATTCCGGTGGATCGGTTCAGCCCTGGAGTGAGATGTCAACAGAGGACATAGAAAGGATTGAAGTAGTTAGAGGAGCATCATCTGCCCTTTATGGGTCATATGGCATGGGAGGGGTAATTAACATCATTACCAGAGCCCCCAAGGAAAAAAGGGTTGCCGGAGGCTTAAGCTACGAATATGGCGACCGGATGGACAGCCAGATCTACAATCTAAACCTGAGGGGAATGGCCTCTGACTGGCTGGGCTTGCGCCTTTCTGCCGGAGGAAGCAACACCCATGGCTATAAATATAAAAAAGGCGACAAGTGGAAAGATTACTACAAAAAACACGACTTTGATCGGTATAACATCTCTCCCGAAATAGACCTTAAGCTGGGTAAATCTGACCTTAAGCTACAGTATGAGCACTTTGATGATGAATATACCTCGGCCACATATACTGCTTACGATATGGAGTCGGAGATTGATAAGTATACCGTAAATTATACCCTACCCGTAGGAATGGCAGACTTAAATGCAAAATTTTACTACTTTGACTATGATAGTTACTTAAATGCCCGCAAATATAATAAAAAAACGGGAAAGCACGACAAATTTTACTATGAGAATGACATCCCCAAGGATGATTATGGTCTTATGCTCCAGGCAACCAGGGAGATAAAAGGGACGGTATTTACCATTGGTTCTGACCTCAAATGGGGGGAATGCGAATCTGACTATGATTATGCTAAAGGCCCCCGATACTTTGAGGGCAAGCAAAAACAGTATTCGGGATTCTTGAATGCCGAGCTCCCCCTGTTTCAGGACAGGTTAATTCTCAGTGCCGGAGTGCGCTATGACTGGTGGAAGAACTACGATGGTGAGTTTTATGATAATACCACCGGCAAGTTAATAGAAATTGACTACCCCACCAATACCAAAGACCATTGGTCTCCACGGGCAGGACTGGCCTATAAACTCACCGGGAGTACCAAACTTCGGGCTTCCTTTGGCACCGGCTTCCGTGCTCCGGAGCTTTATGACCTTTACAAATCCGGACCCCATGGTTCTTCCCTCTTTGAGATTGGCAACCCGGACCTTGAACCCGAGGAGATGACCTTTTCCTTTGATTGCGGATTTGATACCAGGCCTCTTTATGAAATTTTTAAGCTTGCCGAAGGCCTTGAACTGTCATTCACCTTTTATCACAGCAATTACGAGGATTTCATCTACTCCAAGATCCTGGAGCCAGGGGAGGTACCCTCATTTTTTACCCCGGATCCGGGTATGGATGTAAAGCAGAAAGTAAATGTGGGGGAGGTTCACGTCGATGGGATAGAGACAGAACTGGATTATACCTTCAACGCCCTTTATGGAGAGTGGCATACCTTCGCCAACTATACCTGGAACCGCTCCAAGATCCATGAGAATAATTTGGAGCCAGAGCTTGAGGGCACTTATCTTCGCTATGTTCCCCGGAGAATGGCAAATATAGGGATTAGTTATGATCATCCCAGGTGGTTTACCGTCAGTTGTTATATTAGGAATGTCGGGCCGATTTATTACGATGAAGAAAACACCAGGAAGATGGGAGGATATACAGTGGGAGACCTGAAAGTGTCTCTTAAGTTACCATGGATACCGGGTGCTGAGGCATTTTTAAACGTGGATAATTTTACCAACAAGCAATACAAGGAGTACTGGTATGACTATGCACCGGGCTGCGTGGTCTATACCGGGATGAAGTACACCTTTTAGGTGAACGTTCAGCGATCAGCCATCAAGTGTAATCGTTATTGGCATTGATCCAGAAGCCGAAAGTTTACCGCTGGTGGCTAAATATTTACTAAAGGTATGGTGCATCATGGCCCTGATTTTGGGATATTGTTTCCCAGCCTTTCCTGAAAATGAAATCCCCGAAAATGGGAAGGAATCCCCTGCCATCAGAGATGAGACCTTTACCGTTATCACCCGGGAGGACATCAAATCCTTAGGGGTGCATAGTATTATGGAGCTGCTTAACCAGGTAGCTGGAGTTAAGGCTACTGAGACCTCGGTAAGCCTTCGGGGGACAGCATCCAAGCAGGTAGTTGTCTTTCTGGATGGCAGGCCCCTCAATAACCCTCTGACCGGAAGTGTGAACTTGTGGACAGTCTCTATTCACAACATTGAAAAAATCGAGATCTCTAAGGGCACGGGGTCAGCACTGTATGGAGCCGGTACCGGCGGGATCATCAAGATCACCACGAAAAGGATTACAAAAAGGCCTGAAGGTAAGGCGGAGGTCTCTTATGGAAAATTTGATACTCAGAAATACGATCTTAATTATCACCAAAAGATAGGGGAGTTTGGGTGTTTAATTGCCGGGAGCTTTGATAAGAGCCATGGCTACAGAAAAAATAGTGACTCAGATAAAAAGGCCGGAACATTAAAATTGAATTACCGGCTGAAAGAAGAATCGAATCTCTCCCTTTCTCTCAATTATTCTAAAAAGGAGAGTGAAAGTCCGGGCAGGATTGATCATCCAACCCCAAACGCCAGCTATAATAAAGAAGAGTGGGGAACCATTATTGATTATCAGCGGAAAGATTGGGAAACCGAAATTTACTGCAGCGGTTACGACAAGAGGACGAAAAATCCCGACATATCTCTTGACTACCTCATGAAGAGTAACCTTTTGGGAGTAGATATTAAAAATGTATTTGATATTCCCTATCTGGGAGATTTTATACTGGGGACAGAAGTAAGAAGAAGTAAAGTGGATGCAAGCAAGATTGGAGATCATGAAGAAGATGAATTTGCCCTCTATGGAGAAAAGGAGTTTAGGTTTGGGAACTTTCCTTTATCCTTGAGTCTTGGTTTAAGAGGGAGATACCACACTGATTACGATTTTGCCTTAAGTCCTCAGCTTACGATAAGCTACCCATTGGGAAAAGGGAAGGCTGACTTCTCGGTAAACAGGGCGGCTACCATTCCTACTTTTTATGAAAGGTACTATAAGAGCACCTTTGTCCAGGGAAATCTCAATCTTAAAGAAGAGGAGGCAACAAATTATAACCTGACAGTAGGATACAGGTTTAATGAATCCTTAAAGGGTAACCTTTCCTTTTTCTTTAGTGACATCGATGACCTTATTACCAACCAGGAGGGAAAAGACCTGGTCTGGAGATATATCAATCTGAAAGACACCTCCCGAAAGGGAACGGAATTGGAAACCGAGATCGACCTTTTTGAGAAGATTAAATTAACCGTGGCCTATACCTATCTTATTGCTAAAAACGATGATACCGGAAAGTACATCATCAATAGGCCCAAACACGAGATGAATATTCGGCTGAGGTATTCGAGCGTGTCCCGTAAATCATATCAGCCGAAGATTTCGATTCGGCCAAATTTTGGCCTTATGCCCCTCTGGGCTTTCTGGAAATGCTGATTATTGAGATTCATTGTCATAAGAGCCTTATTCCACCCC
>PQXD01000046.1 GCA_003194485.1 Deltaproteobacteria bacterium | reverse complement strand
CGTAAGGCGAATGCAGAGGGGGCAGGACATCCCCCATGTCAAAGGCCTTAAGAAAACAAGGGGCTGAAGTGTGAAGTGAAAAGAAATATCCCCTCCCAGTGAACGGTTACGTGGGACCACGGGTTCACCGGATATTTACTTACATTTTTAAAAAGTCTCAATAAATTCTGATGGTTTTGTATTTGCAGGCAAAAGACTTGCTTGACGGATACGGTGTTTAATGCTTAATAAATAATACAAATTCGACTCCGGCCATTTTCCAATTTTATCTCACCCAGAGCCTCAAAGACCGGATGCGGTATTGAAAAGATGGCCCATAAGACCGCCGAGCGTCTCAGGTGAGCGGTAGCGATCAATCCGGTTATTGCCGGGCGTATTATGCTCATGACTCCTATGGGAAGAGAGACCCCGGAGCTGCCCTCCGATTCAGCAGACTGAAAAAGAACGGCCCATGAAAGTCGGTAATTACACCTTTTCATGCCTGGCGGTTTCACCCATGGTGCTGCCTCGCCATAAGGGCTCTGTAATCCGGGGGGCACTCGGGGCCTCGCTGAAACAGATATCCTGTGCATTAAGACATCAACGCTGCAGCACATGCATTCTCCGGGAACAATGCATATACGTCAGTTTCTTTGAAAGGCTTCCACCTGCGCCAGGCAGTCCCAAGTGGCTGAACGTGCGCCCCAATCCCTTTGTACTCGAACCACCTGATATTGAAATACAGGATCTTAATCCTGATACCAGGTTCAGTTTTAATATCCTCTTGTTCGGAAAGGCAAACGAGTTTTTGCCCCATCTGATCTATGCCGTAGAACGAATGGGCCGGCGTGGACTCGGCAGGGCCTTGGATGGTGGTGAACGGGGGCGCTTTATCCTGGGTGCCGTTGTCCATGAAGGCCGGAGCATCTATACGGCTGAGGAAGGATGCCTCCATCAGCCTGGGGACTTGACAGAGCTTGTATCGCCGGATCTGTCGGGTGGTTACCCATCTTCGGCCTTTGCAGAGGTTTCTGTCCGCCTGTGTACCCCCCTTCGCCTGAAATCGGGCAATAAGTTCCGGGATCAATTGCCCTTTTCCAGCCTGGTCAGGGCGGCCCTCCGCCGGATCTCCTCTCTTGAGGCAACGTATGGAGAAGGCGAGCCGGACCTTCCCTACCGGGAGCTTGCGGCCATGGCAGAGTCAGTGAAGATCGTAGGTAAGGACCTCCGTTGGCAGGATTGGCACAGATACTCCAGCCGCCAGAAGGCATCCATGCGTCTGGGTGGTATGGTTGGCACAGTATGCTATGAGGGTGAAAAGCTGGAAGTCTTTATGCCCCTATTGCGTTATGTAGAGCAGGTGCATCTTGGAAA
Organism: Deltaproteobacteria bacterium; assembly: GCA_003194485.1. Lineage (NCBI taxonomy): Bacteria > Pseudomonadati > Myxococcota > Myxococcia > Deltaproteobacteria bacterium. The sequence goes on along the minus strand of PQXD01000046.1, from coordinate 4,002 downwards.
GCAGACTACCTTTGGCCTGGGGCGTATGAAGGTGATCCCGTGAAGAATATCCTTCTCGCGGTGGTGGGTCTTACTCCCCAGGTCATTACTGAGGCATTGTACGCACTGCACCAGGAAGGCCGGGCAGTGAATGCCATCCACATCATCACCACCCGGGGCGGGAAGGAGGCCATCCACGCCCGTCTCCTGGCATCCGGCCAAGGGGCCTATTACCGTTACCTGAAGGACTACGATCTCGATCCTCTGGAAATAGAGTTCGGTCCTGAAAACGTCCATGTCCTTGCCGACCATCACGGCATTGAGATCGACGATATTATAGGCACGGAGGAAAACGAAATTCTCCTCCAGACCTGTCTTGACCATACATGCCGGCTAACTGCATCCAAGGATACGGCTGTCTACTTTCTGATAGCCGGAGGAAGGAAGACCATGAGCGCCTGCCTGGCCGTGGCGGCCCAGTTTTACGGCCGCCCGCAGGATAGGGTGTATCACGTTCTGAATTTTTCACCGATCCATTGTTCCGGCAACATCTGACACAGGAATTCTGGCGTTGGATCAAGAGAATTTTGCCAGCTACAAGGCCAAGGTCCATAAGATTTTAATGCAGGGCTTTGGAACCACAGCTATTCGAGACATCCGGATTTCTTCGCTTGGGAAAAGGCCTGAAACCCGTTACGGGCTGCCCCTGGACCGTAAGCAAATAACGGTCATAAGGTAGCGTATCCGGCAACGTTGCAGGTGTAGCTCATTTGTCTTTATATCAATATAATGGACTTGAAAATAGAAAGTAATAAACGACAACCTTATCGAAGCTTGGGAAGAGAAATGCGCGATATATTAATTTGCACAGTTGGGACCAGTCTCTTTGAAGGTAACTTACAGCGTTTGACAGCAGAAACTCCGGCCGCGCCGAAAAACTGGTCTGCCCTGCGCACCGCCTATGATAACCAAGATTGGAAAAGGGTGGCGCAGGAACTCCTCAAAATAGAGCCAACAATGCGCGTCTGCGGTGCCGAAATCAATACCATTGAGGAAATCCGTAAAAAGAAATGGCTGTCGCTGGAACAATTGGTCTTCTTGGTTTCTGACACCCAGGACGGCAGAAACACCGGGGAAGTGCTGAAGCGTTATTTCCAGCAACGATCCGACCTCTCTTTACAACAGGTGGAATACTCGGTCATAGCCGAGTTGCAGGATGAACGGCCCAGGGACTTCAAGGTACACGGGTTGCGGAACCTGGTCCGGAAGATCGGAGAATATGTCCACAAGTTCGGCGGGCACAATGTGGCGATCGACGCCACCGGCGGGTACAAGGCCCAAATCGCCGTTGCTGTCCTGCTGGGCCAGGCTCTGGATATACCAGTCTACTACAAGCATGAACGTTTCCTAGAGATTATCGATTTTCCGCCCCTGCCGATCTCCTTTGATTATCGGGTCATGGCAAGCCACTCCGATCTTCTTACCGATTTTGAGCGAGGGATGAGCTTTTCAAGCAAGGAAGAAATAGATACCCTTGACCAGAAACTACAGGTATTGCTGACCGAGGTGCCGGTTGACGGGGAGACCCTGTATGAGCTGAGCGCTATCGGCCAGATTTTTCTCACTGGCTTCCGGCTCCGCAATCCCAGGCCGGTGAAATTGGTCCCGGCCGCCGACAAAAAACCGCCCTCTTTTCGGGACGATCACTATCCAAAGGGGTTCAAGGAATTCGTCGAAAAGATTTGGCAGAAAAACAACTGGATCATTACGGCCAACTCCCTCCCTTATGACAAACAGAAATCGATCAGGGGCATCGGTTTCAAGGTGCAGGACTTGGGTGATGACAATCGCCGCTTGATCGGTACCTACCAAGATGAAAACAATTTCGGCGCCAGGTTTATGCTCCATCTTACGGATTCCTCGGATACCGCCTTGACCTGGGCGGCTGATTATTTGAACCGGAGATACAGGTAAAATGGTTTTTGAAGACTATATGAGGGAGCCTGCAACGTTGCAGTTGCGGAAGAAAAGAAGGGAGTTTGGTTAAGCTGTTTGAGACAAGTCAGTTATAGGAGAGGTGCGAGATGAAGAGACTCGAATATACCGTGCAGTTTGTTACTCCGGCATTTCTTGGCAATGCCTTCCAGCAAGGCCAATGGCGGACGCCGCCCTTCAAGGCCTTGTTGCGGCAGTGGTGGCGGGTAGTGAAGGCGCGGGAGTGCGACTACGATCACAGCCGACTCCGGGAGGCAGAAGGTTGCTTATTCGGCCATGCCTGGCTGAAGGATCAAAGCGGAAAACAGTGGGCCATGCAGAGTCGGATTCGCTTGCGGCTTGCGGAATGGCGGGGGGGACGGATGCAGCAATGGCAAAACGATCCGCCTGTCTTTCATAAAGAGGTCGGCATAAGCGGCAGAAAGATAGGCTCACATCTTTATCTTGGTTATGGTCCTCTTACTTTCAAAAGGCACAAAGGAACAGGCCTGAAACAAACCCCTGCCATTGATGCCAACGAGGCCATCGGTTTTAACTTAGGGGTCACTGCACAGGATGAATCTGACTTGCAAAGAACCCTCCAGTTCATCCATTGGTTCGGGACCCTCGGCGGACGTAGCCGCAATGGTTGGGGATCTGTGAGCCTGGAGAGTTTGAACCAACAAAATGGATTCAACCTCGCACCTACCGACAGCATCCTTTCCGGAAAGGCTATTCAGGAACTCTTGAAATTTTCGCGACCGCTCGCCGACTGCCTGCAACTTGACTGGCCGCATGCCATTGGCACTAGTAACGAAAGGCTACTGCTTTGGAAAAGTCGATTTCATTTTGATAGCTGGTCTCAGGCCATGCAGGAGTTGGCACGGATCAAGATTGCCTTCCGGACCAAACTGGATGCACCGGTTGGGAAGGCAGGAGACCGCCATATTCTGGCCTATCCTGTCACGAATCATAAGGTGAACGGTTGGCTGGAAAATGGTCGCGATACAAACCGGCTCGCCAATCAGCTCCGCTTCAAGGTCGTTCAGGACAAGAACAACAAATACTGGTGCCTGGCCTTTCACCTGCCATGCGGCCTACCGGAAATGCTGCAAGAGAAACTTGGCCCAAACAAGATCAGTACTGATGATCAGCTCCGCGTCTGGAATAAGGTCCACGGAATTCTCGACAAAGAAATGAAACGAATCCAGGGAACACAGGAGGGACGCCCATGACGATCAACGATATCTTCTGGCGGACCAAGGTTGCGGCCTGGGTGCACGATCTGGCGGAAAAGGCCCTGGTGCTGCTTCGCGACCCAGCAGGCCATGAGGGCGGCACTGTGGCCCGGTTGAAAGAACAACTTTTCCCGGCCGGTCTCCCGACCGAAGTCCAGAAATTCATCGAGAAGGCGGATCACTGGGCCGCGGCAGCAGACCGGCCCCAATTCCCGCGAGAGAAGGACGGTGGCAGGTTTCAGCCCTGGGCGCAGGTGCGGTTTGCGGAAACCCCGGAATTGGTCCATCCTCTATCCGGCGAACGGATCACCATCAAGCAAGGTTTTACCGATCTCGATCCTGCCCATCTCAAGGCAGTGAGCGCCGACCATTTTGAAAGCCTCATCGTCAAACCCAACGGTGATATCGACTGGCGGGCCACGGCCCTTGCCTTCTGGCGATTTGGCCCGGAACGGCCGGCAAGGGACCTCAATCTTCTATGGTATCTCCTGCCAGCGGACACGAGGGTTCCAGACCACACCATCTGGGCACACCTTGATCTTACCTCAGCCCTGGCAGGCGCCTTTGCCGCCGACCCGTCCCTCACCCCGGCCCTTCTTGCCATGAGCTTTGGGCCGGTGCAGGACTTCATCGCCCAGGCACGTTCTACCTCGGACCTCTGGGCCGGATCGCACCTTCTCTCGCGGCTCGCCTGGGTAGGTATGCGGGTGATCGTGCGCCACGAGCACACTCGATATAGTTGAGATGTGCGCAACTGCACAGAAGATGAGGGTTTGGCCCCTCGAAGCCGGCTTGCAGGAGCAGGCTTCAA
>PQXD01000045.1 GCA_003194485.1 Deltaproteobacteria bacterium | reverse complement strand
TGTCATCTTCTTTTTCTCCCGTTAACATTCCATTTAATACAAAGAACCTGTAATTTTTGCTCTCCATACCAAGATATTTGCGTATCTCTTCCTTATCTATAACCTGTCCTTCCTCTTTCTGCCTACATAGGCATTATAACTGCTCCACCTATAATCTTCTGGATTCTTTACCATCTTTGCCCTTACCGGATTTAAATGAATATACCTGGTAAGCTCCTGAAAATAACTGTCTTCATCTATTACCAGGGACTTGTATCTTCCCTGAAATAAATGTCCGGTTTTTCTCCTCTTTACATTGGAATACGTAGTATAGGAACCATTAATGTAATGCATAATCCCGGATAAATTGGGTTTAGTAGTCTTTATCAGAAGATGGTAGTGATTGCTCATCAATACGTAGGCAAGAAGATAAAAATCATACTTTTCCTTTGCTTTTAATATATATTCGAGGAATTTCTCAAAATCGGTATTGTTTAAGAATATTTTCTTCCTGCCGTTACCACGGCTGGTTATATGATAGAAGCAGTCTTCTGCTTGCAGCCGGTAAGGTCGTGCCATAATGCAAAAGATTATAGTATCCCGGAGGTCAGTGTTAAAGATTAAATTCTATTTTCGAGGGCTGACCCCTTTCTTCATGCTCGGTAACCTACAGAAATGATGGCATCGAGGTTGAACCATTCTATATACCTGGTAACGCGTCCGCGGCCTTCGTTTTGAACTGTTGCATTTTTTGCAACAGTTGCATCTCGCTCCAATTCACCGGTTTTAAAAATATTCCGCAGATGTCTGGAGATGACGGACTTATCCCTCCCAAATAACTCCGCCATCTGATTCAGGGTAAGCCATACGGTTTCATCCTTAAGGTGCACATCAATAACCGAATGGCCATCATCAGCCTGGTAAAGAACGATCTCGCCATAATCATCTGTTGTCATCGTTTATCCGCTACAGCTTTTCATCTACTGAGACTCCGGAAGGTGCAGAGCCTTTGTCAACTGTTACCGTATAGTCAGCAAAGGATCTGGGCGGGTCATCGCCGCAGTTTTTTTCCACTGTGACCAGGTCGAAGAGTTTGCTGGCCGGGGCGTTTCCCAGTTCGGAATCGTGTTTGAAAACGATCAGTTTCTGGGTCGCCATCTCGCCCCTGGCTGCTGAACGGTCGTGGTCGAACATATTTTTCAGAGCGTCCCAGAACAGATTCAGGTCATCCTCGGAAAATCCGGTCTGTTTCGCCAAGGGTGCAGAGATGAAGCCGTGCACGCGGTAGAGACCGTAAGGAACTATGGCTTTCCTAGCCCCCAGTCCTTTGTTATCCGGTTTATCAACACTGACAGCTGCAGTACGAAACATCGCCACATCCAGACCGACTATGGGATCAATACTTCTGGCAAATGCAAGCTGAACTGGACCACGTACCTGACCACAAGTTTTATCTCCTGTAGACATTACTGCACCAAAAGTCCGAATATCGTAGAAATTTTTACACATCCATTTTTTAGCTACCATAAACCGATAGCAACAATGTTTTGAGACCATGGATATCTTGATTGATTTTGTTTGGCAGCATGATCAAAAAATCTATGGCAGCCAAAAATTTTCTTTCCGGTCTTAGGATTTATGCAATCATCTAAGGCCACGATCAGGTTTCCGTCAGTCAAGGGTTCTGGAATCAACTTCCACAGACACGTCCAAGGTTGAGTCCATGGAATTTTGGATGAGCCCATAAAGGTATAGTAACGCTTCGTGTTGATAACGGTAAAACCAAACAGTGTCTTAAGGCACCGGAGCAAATTTGACGTTTTTGAGGAAGTAAATGGAATAATGATTGCCATGAGGGTATAGATGAACCACGTTCCCCGTTCCTCCCCTTTTCTTGAATGGGCAAATTCATTTTTGAGTTCTTTGAGCAATGAGTGTAGTATATACATGCGAGACCTCTGATATGGTTTGGTTTTGATAATACAAATATACCATAACTTGGTCTCGCTTTCACTAATAATTGACTGTTTTTACAGAATTATTATATATTTTTGTCTGACGAGATATTTAAAATACTTAATAATATCAACAACTTACAAATTGCGTTTAGACCTTATAAGTATCTGATATTACTAATAAAAGTTGATTTACCGTAAACATAACTCATTAACTTTTGGGGAAATTACTCCGCGATCTGCTAAGCCTCCCAAAAAAACGGGAAACTTCAGGTGCATAATTCGGGATTATCATAAAGGGTAAGCGCGTTAATGCAGTACTTATCTCAGAGGATGACTGGCGCGCCATACAGGAAACTATCTATCTTCTGAATATCCCCGGTATGCGGGAATCATTCGAAAGGGATTAGCCACTCCGGTCGAGGAATGCATCCAGGAACTTGACTGGTAATAAGGTTAGATTGTGTGAGCCTGAGCGAACCACAAGTGTGACCGGCATGGTCAGGCAGGAACGGCTGCGGAAATCACATCATCTTTGTGACCAGCCCAGACTGGTAACCCCCAGGCCTTATCATGTTCCATATACTCCCAGGCATAGGGGTTATTTAACAATTCCAGAGAGAAAACATGATGCAGGCTATGGCCGCTCTTTACGGCTTTTACCTTTCCTAAAACAGGGCTGCCCAAGAGATAAAGGTCTCCGATCAAATCCAAAACTTTGTGGCGGACAAATTCATCAGAGAACCGCAGGCCACCTCTATTGTATATGGATGTATCGCCTATAACCACAGCATTTTCAAGAGATCCACCCCTGGCAAAGCCATTCTCTCTCAGCAACTCCACTTCACTGAGAAAACCAAAAGTCCTCGCCTTGCTGATCTGGCTTGCAAATGTCTGTGGCGTGATCTTGCCGGCAAAACGTTGCTTGGCAATAAGGGGGTGCTCAAACTCTATTTCAAAAGATACGATAAAATTCCTGCTAGGCTCAATACTCAGAAGCTTGTCACCCATTTTCACCGTCACCGGCTCCAGAATCTTAATATATCGTACCGGCTCATACTGGGCCTTCAGACCTGCCTTTTGCAGAAGAGAAAGAAATGGTGCGGCGCTCCCATCCATTGCCGGAATTTCGGGCCCGTCAACCTCGATCAAGGCATTGTTCACACCCGCTCCCGACAGAGCCGCCATCAGATGCTCAATGGTTGAAACAGATACTTTTTCAACACCTATAGTAGTAGCAAAACTGGTATCTACTATGTACTCTGCCCGGGCCGGAATAACCTGTTCACGGCTTAAGTCGCTGCGGACAAAACAAATTCCGGTGTTGGCCGGAGACGGATTTATCTTTAAAGAGACCTTTTCCCCTGAATGCAGTCCTATGCCGGATGCCTTTACGGACTTCATGAGTGTATGTTGAAGATTCACTATTATTTTTCCTTATCAAAATTAGGTAGTAAGTAAACCTGCACGTTTTTAAACAGGTCCATACATATCAAATGATATCAATATGAGCAAGAATAATGCCTAACATGATATAAGATTTTTAATTGTAATTTCAATTAGTTTTAAAATAAGGATGATTAATGATCATCTAAGTGAGACTATAAAGTCCGGAAAAGCAGGTGAAAGAGTGACAAAAAAGACACTCTGAAAAAGCCGGATGGAGTTGCTGTTCAGGCAGTAAGGCCCAGGCGACGCAGTGCCCGCTCATCCCTGGACCAGTCTTTAAGGACCTTGACATAAATATCCAAATGCACCTTTATGCCCCAAAGTGATTCAAGCTCCTCTCTGGCAAGTATCCCGATTTTTTTGAGAAAATGAGCGTCCTTGCCTATAATAATTCCTTTCTGAGACGGCTTTTCCACAAATATAATTGCCGAGATCCTTGTTATCTGCCGTTCCTTATTATCCTCAATCTCTTCAACATTTACTGCTGTTGAATAGGGGATCTCCTGTTCTGCAAGCAGGAATATTTTCTCCCTGATAAATTCAGCTGCAAGATCATATCTGGACTGGTCGGTAATAACTGCTCCGTCAAAAAATTGAGGCCCTTCGGAAAGCAGTCTTAATATCTCGTCAAGGACACTATCAACGCCGCTTCCGTACTTGGCAGATACAGGTATGATTGCTTCAAACGGATATACATCCTTCAACTCATCAATCACGGGGAGCAAGGTCTCTTTTGCTACCCTGTCGATCTTATTAAGGATCAGCACTACGGGCTGCATGAGCTTTCTTAAGAGGTCTAAAATGGCAAACTCCTGGCCTCTGCGCCTGCGAGTTACGTCAACCACAAACACTATCGCATCCACGTCTCCAAGTGCCTGGGTGGCCCAACGGACCAATATCTTATTAAGGGGCTTCTTGGATTCGTGAATCCCTGGTGTATCCACAAACACAACCTGAAATTTGTCTCCGGTGAGTATGCCTTTTACCTGGCGTCGGGTTGTCTGGGGCTTGGGGGTGGCAATTGCCACCTTTTTACCCAGAAGTTGATTGAGAAGGGTTGATTTTCCTACATTTGGCGCTCCGGCTATTGCAACAAAACCTGAACGAAAGCCTGTCTGTTTTCCAGATCGGTGCGAGTCCGTATCCATCTGAAATCTCAAATATCTAAAATCTCCAGCGCCTTACGGGCGGCATCCTGTTCCGCCTCTTTTTTACTGCGCCCGCTGCCCCTTTGTAACACTTCACCGTTAAATTGAATTGCAACATAAAATGTACGCTGATGATCAGGCCCGCTGATTTTTTCAATCTCATATACAGGTACACTATGAAAACGGCTTTGAGTCAATTCCTGAAGTCTGCTCTTATAATCCTGACCGAACCCCGAGTCCACTGCCTGATCGAGCAAATCGCCAAAGCACCTTTCAATAAAAGAAAAGACCTCATCTATACCGCTGTCCAGATAAATGGCCCCTACCACTGCCTCAAAGGCATCGGACAATATGGATGGTTTATCACGTCCTCCGCTCCTGTCTTCGCCCCTACCCAGCCTAAGATGTTTTCCCAGTCCAAGTTTTCGAGCCTGTGTGGCAAGCTGGCTCTCGTTTACAAGAAATGATCTCATTCGGGTTAATTCACCTTCTCTACACCTTTCTCCATAGCGCTTAAAAAGAAGATGGCTGACTACAAGCTCCAGGACGGCATCACCGAGGAACTCAAAACGTTCATTATCCAAGGGGCCCGTTCCATGCTCCGCTGCATATGATCGATGAGTAAGGGCCTGTTCCAGGATCTCGGGACGGATAAAATGATAACCCATGCTGGTTTCTAAATCAGGCACAGAATCTTGGTCGGATTTTAAGCTGTCGGATTCTTCCATTTATGTCTTCTGGAAATAAGATATGCCGGGAATGAAGCTTTGTATCATACATACTTATTGTGACAAGCATAATCTGGATTAATCATATTTTGTACCAGAATATGAACTAAACAACAAGATGCGGAATGCCCAATTGTGACATTAGTATTATACAAGATCCCTGGATATTTCATATAAGCGCAGGCGAATTTTGTGACGCAGCACAGGAGGCTCTTTTGAGCCTTCAGAGGCAAGCTGTGATCGTCTTTTCTCAAGCTATGGGTAAAAATACCACCATAGCCAGGA
>PQXD01000044.1 GCA_003194485.1 Deltaproteobacteria bacterium | reverse complement strand
CAGCCGGCTGGGACTTAAGCGCCAATAGAAGCGGCAGGCGTTCTGACTCTGTTACACCTGTGATCTCCAAGAGAGGTAAAGCTGATCTTCGTTATGCTTTATACCAGGCAGCCCTTATTGCCTCTACCAGAAACAAACACTTTACCTCCTGGTTTATAGAGAAGCTTAAAGGCCGCGAAAAGGAAAAAGGCATCAAGACCAAGATGAGAGTGAAGCTGGCAGCCAAGCTGCTGATAATTGCATGGACACTCATGAAGAAAAAGGAGCCTTTCAATCCTGAATTACTAAAGGTAAAAAAGAATTGATTTTTTTGGCAAGAGAGCCCGAGACATCATTGAGGGAGACTGGCTTTGCATTCTCAATAAATCCCTGCATCGGGAGCACGGCCCTGGATATGACGGCACTCACTTTTCATCCGATGCAGGGAATGGCCACGGGTACTATCTGGCCACCAGCACTCCCTTTCCTCGGGCCAAAAGGCCTCCAGCCTCTCGGGGGAAAAGGGCGTAAAAGGAAAAGGAGGCATTCAAACCAGAATATTTAAAAAGGAACAAACATGACTGATTTTATTCGGCGAGAGAGCCCGAGCAACAACGTTGAGGCCTTAGGACCTCGTGGGGGACAATCATGGGCCTCTCACTGAATTCTGGAATCTGGATAAGGGATGATAGGCGGCTTATTAAAAGCACGCCGGATACTGATAACGATTAGATCCAGGATTCGCTATAGGTGAGAGTTCCGCCGGACCCTTTTATGGAGCTGTTACAGGCCCAGCAGGGAACTTGCGCCTTATAGGTACCTAAATGTTCAACTAGCTGTTTTTAAAAAAGAAATATTTTAACTTGACAGGGGTAAGATAGGATGTCCCATAGATCCAATTCCGCCAAAAGGAGTTAAGCTAATGAAAATACGTTTGACTGAGGAGATATGGAAGGAAGGTAAAAGGTAATATGTATGTTTCCTATCGTCCTGAATTGGATATTGCTTCCTGCGGCGAGGATGTTCATCAGGCAAAGAAAAATCTCATCGAGGCTATACTCATCAATATTGAAGAGTGCGGATTGGAGGAAATTAATACTGATATATTGAGCGTGCGCAAAGAGTTGGTTGGGTTTACACTTATCGAAGTGGCTGTCTAATGAAAATCAGGCCGACCCATTATCGAACTGGTCGAGAAAGTTTCAACCTATCTTGATGCTGACAAAGATGAGGTTTTATCTGGAAATCGAAGACAGAAGAATTGCCATGCGCGCGATTTGATCTCATTTATTGCTACTAAAAGCATAGGTTATAAAATAAACTACCCCGCCGCAAGCGGACGAGGTATCTTGAACTGCAAGGAACGCCGCAAGCGACGGGGAATAAAACCCCAAGGGATTCAACGAAATTGCAGAGATATTAGGCATCCATCCAGTGACGGCAGGAAGGTGTGCAGTAAAAAATTGATTAACAATGATGAGGGCATTGGGGATATATTACATAGCAACGTTTCCATAGACCCAGAAATCTTGACTAAATCCTCACCTTTGGCATTTTGGGACCTGGCCCGAGTCTTTGTGTAAAGCTTTCAAGTGAAGTCAAATATGATAGTGAGACAACGTGCGCTTCAATGGACGGATCAATGGATCCCGACGAATATCGTATCTGCTGATATAGAGCGTTATCGTGTTCATAATACAGGACTGGGGGTTTTGTATGAAGGAGACTGCCTTGAAATCCTACCACTTATTCGGAGTGAGACGATCGATACCGCTTTTGCGGACCCTCCCTTCAACCTTGCCAAGAATTATGGATCAAGGGTAACCGACGAGCTACCGGATGATAAATACATAAACTGGTCCAAAGAGTGGCTCAGGGAATGCGTTAGGCTTCTCAAGCCGGGAGGGGCTCTCTTTGTATATAATTTGCCGAAGTGGAACCTTATACTCGGCAATTATTTGATGGAAATGGGCCTGTTATTTCGCCATTGGATAGCGATTAATATTAAGTTTGGTCTGCCTATTCCGGGCCGCCTTTACCCGTCTCATTATAGTTTGCTTTATTTCACCAAGGGAAAACCAAAGACCTTCCGGAAAATTCGAACACCCATTGAAAGATGTCGCCATTGTGGAGGGGAGCTTAAGGATTATGGCGGACACAGAAACGCCATGAATCCGAAAGGTGTTAATCTCACGGACGTCTGGAATGACATCCCGCCGGTCAGGCATTGGAAATTTAAGAGCAGGAAGAGGACGGCCAATCAACTATCCACTAAGCTTCTTTATCGTGTTATTCAGCTTTCAACCAGAGAGCATGACATTGTCTTAGATCCTTTCGGTGGAAGCGGAACCACATATGACATTTGTGAACGGACCAACCGCCATTGGATTGGCATCGAATTGGAGAGCTGTGATGTCATCATCGAACGTCTGGAGAATGGAGATATAGGTTTTCATAAGTCAGAAGATTACGTCGAAGATTGAAATGAGGTTGAATGTGACTATGGCGAGCGTCCTTGATGTCCTCTCACAGGATTTATCCGCACAATTGTTTCCTGTTGAACGGCAACTCGTGCCGCATCTGGACGATGTCTATGAATTAGAACTCGCGTTCTATGAGAACCGGCTCCTTGCCGACGAAGAACTCATACGAAACGGAGCATATTTTGCCCGTGTAGGCGACACCTACACTCGACACTTCCTTATGTGCACGGGTAAATCGTTGAAGCTGCCTCACTACTCATCTTCCAGGCTGAAGTCCTTTTTCGAGAAAAACCTATTCAGAACCGGCTATGCAACCCATGGCCTTTTTCCATACCGGGGTAAATTTCATCCTCAAATGGTCAAAGGCATCATGAATGTTATGGGCCTTAAGCCAGGTCATACGGTCTTGGACCCTATGATGGGTTCCGGCACTGTACTTGTCGAGGCGTGTTTGATGGGAATAGGATCGATCGGCATAGACTTGAGCCCGTTCTGCAGGTTCATGGCCCAGACGAAAATCGATGCACTTACAATGTCTTTGTCCCGAGCTCGTGAGGCGCTGGGGAATTGTGAAGAGGTATTTGCATACTTTCAAAAACAGGTTGGCAAACCGCATCGTGGTATCAGAACCCGCAAGACCGTGGCATCCCGTGGCATTATGCCGGTAATGGAGCCGGCTGCTGAATATGAAACTGGGGGGAAGAGACCCCAGCTAACTGGAAAGGAGCGGGAAACTCGCGATACTTACAATCTCCTTTTGCTGGCTTACCTGGATAGTGCCGGGTATTCCGAAAGAAGTGGCCGGAGGTCGCCGTTTGATCAGTTCAAGGCCATACTTGAGCGCTATCTGTTTGTTGCAGAAAAGATCCAGAATGTTCTTAAGGGTGTAGAATCGGATCTCGCCCCTGCGGAAGCTCTTGAAGGCGATGCGAGGGTCCTTCCACTTGAGGACGCCAGTGTGGACGGTATCATTTTCTCTCCGCCATACAGCTTTGCCGTTGATTACCTGAAAAACGATTCTTTCCATTTGAATTTCCTCGGAGTCGAGACAGATAACCTTCGTAAGGGTATGGTGGGCCTTCGCGGACGCAAGTTGTCTGAGAAATTTGAGCTCTATAAGCAGGACATGGACAAGGTGCTCTCAGAATGCGCACGCGTTTTACGCCCAAATCGTCTGTGTACAATCATTGTTGGGACAAACAACAACCAGTTAGGGAAAGCATTAGGAGTACCCCCCGAAGAAGTGCGTGGCCTTCATGAAATACTAACCGATTTGAGCTCAAAACATGGTTTCCAATCAGTAAAAACGATGAGTAGGCCCATCACGGGTATTTCCAATACAATGCGGCGTGAATATATTCTGATGCTCTATCGAAACTGAGGCTTTACTGGAGAGCCCTTCCGTCAGTGCCCTTTTTTATTCGTGGTACATCCTGACTGACCGCATCGTGTTCAACAGCTATGACGAGGAGCAATCCTTCTTCGACACGAAGGGCTCTCCACAAGGGAAAGTAAGGTTCGATTTCAGGAAAATTGCCGATCCTATCCGTGAGATATTTATACATTTCTCTGGTAGGCACAATCAAGGCTCCGCCGATCAGTATTTTCTTCAGAATACCCAATGCCATTTTGTTTATCGCACGATGGCTGGATGATACATTTCCTGTTTCCCACTCAACGCAGAAGAGGCGATCATCGACCGGACGAGTAGCATCCATCGGTCCTGGTCTTCTGACCGTTGCTATGTCAACAGGTGTTTCCAACTGCCAACCCAGAGATTTCAGCTTGTGCATACATGCCTCTTTTATGGGTTTGACACCGCTACCCTGGCCGCGCTTTTTGCCAGGTTCATCATAGAGCGTAAAAGAACCAGAGCCAGGAGGCCATTCGATCGACTTGATTGCCTGGACGATGTGTCCTTCGATCTCTCTCCATTCATGAGAGTGGAAGAATGCCCCGGCGTCGATTATTGGCTCCATTCGGACGATTTTCATGCTAAACTGAGTTGATCTTATGCCTGTTTTTTGGAACGATAGGTGGCAAGAGACTGAACTCGCTCAACTATCTCGGACGGCTCTACCTTTAACGCCTTGGCTAATTCAAAGATGGTGCGAAGAGACGGGCTTTTATGCCCCCGTTCAAGCAGACTTATATATGTGCGGTGATACCCGCTGGCAAACCCAAGTTCTTCTTGAGAGAGGCCACGGTCTTGGCGAAGTTGCTGGAGAACCTGGCCAAACGACTTGGCAATAGGCCTGTCTTCCGAGCCTTTTGAAGCGTTTTTCTTCATCGAACATCATTTGTGTTCGAATGCAGACTATAAATCTACAGACTATAGTATGAACCCGAATTATTCAGCAGCCAAGTTTGCCAAAGATACGAGGCGGAGGGCACGCAGACGTACTCCCTGTACTTCAAGTGCCCGGCAACGAAGCAGATTTGGTGAAATTGGCTGTCCCCTTGTGGCTTCAAAGGCCGAAAGAAATAAACACTATATGGGGGCACCTTTTTGGTGAAGAATTTTTGTCTGCCATTGAAAGATAACATACTTATTTTATAAATAAAAATACCTCTTTCGGCCTTTAAAGTGCATAATTTGGGATGAAGTCCCGGTTAAATAAATATATTCCTTATTATTATGAACCTCTTGCAAAACTCACGGCCCGGTGTGCATGCGAAAGCTTCTGATTATCCTTGACGCTATGGTCAGGGACGGCACTGCCTGGAATCCTGCGCTTTCCAGGCAGGCTTGACATTCAACACAGTTGCTGTCCCTTTTCCCTCTTCGCTAACTGAGACAGGCTGTCAACCGGGTGTATCACCCTCTGTAGTTGCCAAATCCCTTAGCGGGCGTGATAGACAAAAGTCTACTTAGTCAAGGACGTTATATATTAACTCAGATAGAGAATATACCTCAAAAGCATATCATATATATCAGAAAAGAAATAGACTACCAAAAAAGAAACCTCCTGTTAAGATATATATAGGCACCAACCAAATAAAATCTCAAACAGGAGGCTTCAGTATGGATGACAGAGAGATTATCAGGCTTGAGCAGTTTCGTCAATTAAAGAAAGAGATCACTGGATATTTCATATAAG
>PQXD01000043.1 GCA_003194485.1 Deltaproteobacteria bacterium | reverse complement strand
AAAATAAAATGTAAATATTCGGTGAACCCGTGGTCCACTGTGGAAGTTGCCATCCGTGCCCTTGCCGCAGGAGCGGTTTGCCTTTTGCAGGGTTTCGGGTAGCGGGCCGGATTGCACTGCCTCTCCGGTCTGCGATGAGTGAGCTTTGAAACCCGGAAAAAGGTAACCGCTTCAAGGCAGGATATAACGGGTTCACCGAATATTTACAATAAAATCTCTTTCAAACGGAATTAAACCCTACCAAAGGCGTTTCCGGTTGGCAAGAAATGAAGCCGGATAAACTACTTTTGAGCGGATGCAACTTCAAAACAAATAAAATCAGGGCCGCTTGCAAAATTCAAGATTTTGTTTGCTGAAAAGACCCTAAAAATAGACATTTTTGACCACAGGCAATTTTGATAATAGATTTCACTTGGGCTGGGCAACTCATCTTGACATATACCCAGCATATGGGTATGAATCTGTAGCTTGTCGGCCACTTAATTGACTCATTTATATAAGCAGTCTGTTCAGGATCCGACAATAATAAATAGCAAATACAGCCTGGCAGCAGGGAGCTGATTAATATGAAAAGGACCTTTCAGCCTAACAATTTAAAGAGAAAGAGGACCCATGGATTTCGTAAACGTATGAGTACAAAGGCAGGCCGCAGAATATTGAACAGGCGCAGAGCAAAGGGGAGACACAGTTTATCAGCGTAAAAGGTTATTGTGAAGTGAGCTCTCTTTACGTAAAGTGAAAAAGCCTTAAAATGGGCTGGTCTTTACATACCAAATCACTTTCGAGAAGAGAGAGGTTGACAGACGCGGAAAATTTTATCAGGGTCTATCGAGAGGGGAAACGAATAAAGCTGTACGGCCTCACTATTATATTTGCAGGAAATTCTTTGCCGTACTGCAGGATCGGGATAAGTGCCGGCAGAAGAATTGGTGGAGCCACCAGAAGAAATAGAGCAAAAAGGCTGATCAGGGAGTTATTCCGCACGAACAAGGGAATTTTTCCTCCTGGTCATGATTTGGTTTTTATGCCCTGCAGGGAATTTCTTCAACTTGACCGTAATGAACTCAGGAGCAATCTTGCCAAGGCATTTAAGGATCCGAACAGGTGTTAACAATTGAATACCAAGAATATATTAAGTAAGTTAATACTTTCCTTCCTTAGAATATACAGGCTATTGCTTTCTCCTGTTTTACCAATGTCTTGCCGTTTCGTTCCCAGTTGCTCTCGATACGCAGAGGAAGCCGTCATCAGGCATGGTCCCATTAAAGGTATGGTGTTGACTGCCAAACGACTCCTGAGGTGTCATCCCTGGACTCCGGGCGGATACGACCCTGTCCCCTGATTTTTCCGGTTTACGTTAAGAAGGTCTTTTGTAGCAGAAATTTTTACCTGACCGGCTGCTTTGCTTACCTGACTCCGATGGAAAGCCGAAGATTGTGATTAGAAGACGTCTCTGGTGATTAAGGTTTACTACAATGGATTCACGCACATTGTTGGCATTAGTTCTGTCCTTGGCAGTATTGCTTGTATTTCAGTATTTTTTGGGTGGTAATGTATCAAGGCCGCCTCGTGAAAAGACCGCTGATAAGGATGTCCCTGCAGCGGATTCCGGCAAGCAGGCCCCAGGCCATGAGTATGGGAAACCCGTTCGCACTTATGGGGGGGCCGATGTCTCCGTCCCCAGCGGCATAAGCCGCCCTGACATTCAAATTGACACAAAGGCACCGCTCCGCAAGGCAAGAGACTTCACTGTGGAAACGGATTTGTACCGTCTCGTTTTCTCAGAAAAGGGCGGGACGGTCAAAAATTACTTTTTAAAGGAATATCCGGCAACGCTTTCAGGCGACGCTGCTCCCGTGAATTTGATCAATGTCTCTCCCCCGTATCTACCTCTTGGACTTCGGCTGGAATCCCAGCCGCCGATAGACCTTTCGTCCTGTTTCTTTGAACCGGACAAGGAAGGCCTGAAACTTACAAAGGCCGACGAAGAAGCGCGGATGAAATTTACTTGCGATATGCCTAACGGTATTAAAGTCACAAAGACATACACATTTCATCAGGGAAGTTACTGGATAGATCTATCTATCCGGTTGTCAGGGGCGGGGACCATCCCGGGGTCGGTATTCTTGTACAATAAACCAGGCAAGAAAAAAAACAGGTTTACATTTGCAGGCCCTGCCTACTATGGCAACAATTCGTTGCAAGAAGTAAAACTAAAAAAAATGGGGGAAAAGCATACGTACACGGGTCAGGTTGACTGGATAGGTTATGGTGACAACTATTTCCTTACAGCTTTAATCCCTGTTGCCAGCCAGGGACCCTGGAATATATCGATTGAGAAAAAAGAGGCCGACGGCCTGACTGAAAGCCGGCTGACTGCACTCAAGCCGGCTCCTGGAAGCGCGGCACAGGGAGTCGAGATCTTAAATCTGGGGGTATATTTCGGACCAAAAGAAATCGACCGCCTGAACGCCCTTGGACACAATCTCTCCAAGGCCATAAATTTTGGTTGGTTTGATCCGATTGCCAAGCCTCTTTTATATATTCTCAAATTCTTTTTCAGATTTATTCATAATTACGGCATTGCCATAATTATTGTTACCATACTGATAAAGGTCGCCTTCTGGCCCCTGGCGCAAAAGAGCGCCAAGTCCATGAAGACCATGCAGAAACTTCAGCCGAAACTGGCCAAGCTGAAAGAAAGCTATGGAAATGATAAAGAGAAGCTGAATAAGGAACTCATGCAGCTCTATAAAACCTACAAAGTGAATCCCATGAGCGGCTGTCTGCCTATGCTGCTTCAGATCCCGGTATTTTTTGCCTTGTACAAAGTATTGCTTCAATCGATAGAACTGCGCCATGCCCCCTTCATGCTGTGGATAAACGACCTTTCAGCTCCTGACCGGCTGATGATACCAGGGGTAAACATTCCTTACCTGGGAGGCATACCGGTACTTACCCTGCTTATGGGCGTCTCCATGTATTTACAGCAGAAATTAAGCCCTTCTTCTCTTGACCCGACCCAGGCCCGCATGATGCAGTTTCTTCCGGTGATATTTACCTTTATGTTCATTAATTTTCCCTCTGGATTGGTGCTCTACTGGTTGGTTAACAACGTACTTTCTATTGCACAACAACACTATGTGAACAAATTTACAAATTAAGTGGAATAAAAGATAATGACAGACAATGAATCTTCTGTAGCAACACAAGGATCAAAAGAATTTGTCGGCAAAACCGTAGACTACGCCATAGAAGCTGCATGCAAATATTTTAAGGCAGAACCTGACGATCTTGAAATCAATATACTCACCCGGGGGTTCACAGGCATCTTCGGACTGGGGGGGCGCAAGGCCAAGATTCAGGCCGTGCTTAAAAAATCCAGATCTCAAGTCACAGAAGAAAAGACAGAAGAAGGAAGCGGGCAGGAGGAAGAGGCTGTGGCCGATCAAGGCATACTCGAACCGCCTGAATCTGAAGGAAGCATGATCGAATCCGGTGATATAGAGGCTCCGGAAGATCGGGATAAACACATCTCTCTGGCCCGTGAGATTGCCGAAGAGCTTCTGAATAAGGCCGGTCTTGCGGGACAGGTAGTGATTAAGATCGGCGAAGAAGGACCTTACCTGGATATATCCGGTGAAGATCTTTCTTTAATCATAGGGAAAGAGGGCCAGAATCTCAATGCATTAGAATACATAGTCAACCGTATTCTGCGACACAGACTCAAAAGCCACGCCGGGGTCAGGCTGGAAGCACAGAGCTACCGGGAAAAAAGAGAAAAGAGCATCTCGCTTCTTGCACACCGCACGGCAAAAAAGGCCCAGAAAACAGGGCGTCCGTTTACACTTCAGCCGTTGGGGGCCACAGAACGCAGACTGGTCCACCTGACCCTCAAGGACGTTAAGGGAGTACGCACTCACAGCATAGGCGAAGGAATCATGCGCAAGGTCGTGATCAGCCCGGTCCGCCGAACAGCCAAACAACGGCAACGCAATAAAAAAAATAGCAGTGCCTGACTGAATTATTTAGTCCATACCTTGATAATCGGCAGACTTTTTTCGGATTTCAAAGCATAATCCGGTGCAAATGCCGCTTATGTTGCAATCTGCCCGCGGTTGAAACCCTGCAAAAGTCTGCCGATTATCAAGGAGTGTAAACGGTTACGTGCCTGACATATATAGAGAGAACGACACAATAGCCGCCCTGGCAACTCCGTCAGGACCGGGTGGTATCGGGATAATCAGGGTAAGCGGTCCCCTTTCGGCACAACTTTTCAGATCCGTATTCCGGCCGGCAAAGCGGATTGAAATGATACAATCCCATCGGCTTTACTACGGCCGGGCCTGCAACCCACAGGATGGTGCCGTTCTGGATGAGGTCCTGGCCGTACTGATGAAGGCCCCTCACAGCTATACAAGAGAAGACGTACTGGAAATTCAATGTCACAGCGGTCCCGCAGTCTTACGTCACATTCTTGAGACACTGATCAAACAGGGTGCACGTCTGGCAGACCCCGGCGAATTCACAAAAAGGGCCTTTTTGAACGGCAGGATCGACCTCACCCAGGCAGAGGCCGTGCTTGATTTGTCCCTGGCTTGCGGGGACACCGCAGGACAGCTTGCGGTCAGGCAATTGCAGGGATGTCTGTCCAAAGGGATTAAGGAAATTCGTGATGCTGTCAAAGAATCCATGGCCGCACTTGAAGTAGCCATAGACTATCCGGATGAAGACATAGAAATTATCACGGAGACAAGGCTCAGGGAGCTTCTGATAACCGGTGCCCGGGACCCCCTTAATGCCATGATCGATGCATTCGATAGGGGAAAAATCTATAAGGAAGGAACAGAAGTCCTGATTGTCGGCAGGGCGAATGTGGGCAAATCCAGCCTTCTTAACGCCATGGCCTGTGAGGACAGAGCCATTGTAACTTCCATCCCGGGTACCACCAGGGACACGATAGAGGCGGCAGTTAACCTTGAAGGGATATTGGTTAGATTGATTGATACTGCCGGCATCCGGCCAGACCCTGATCTAATAGAAACGATCGGCATTGAAAGAATCCGAAAAAAGGCAAAACTCGCACACGCTGTTATCTGGATGCTGGATCTGAGTGAGCCCTTGCGTGATGAAGACTTCAAGGCCTTGGAGATACTGGATACCTTTACAAAGCGAAAAAAAATTCTCATAGCATTTAACAAGATAGATAAGGTTCATTTCTGGGAATCCGCAGCCGGAAAGCAGGCAAGCGAGATCTTCAACCGCCTGAAGGAGATGAAAGGAAACGTTTGGGTGGGGATATCTGCAATTACAGGAGAAGGGCTCGAGAGCCTGTCAAGGCTTCTTGTAAATAAATTATTGGATGATGCGCCGGCAGAGCCTCCTGATATAGTACCTAACATGAGGCAAAAAGAGGCCCTGGAGACGGCGCGCAAGGCTGTGAACAGGGCAATTGACAGTATTTCTCAGCGTGTCAGTCCTGATCTGGTTTCCATTGATTTAAGAGAGGCAATGAATGCCCTGGGAGAAATCACAGGGGACAGCGTCACTGATGAAGTGCTGGACCACATCTTCAGCCATTTCTGCCTTGGCAAATAGGTGAGCGTTTACAGGAGCACCGCATCTGCTTTGTTGCCTGCCTGCCGGCAGCCAGGCCGGGCACTTGAAGTACAGGGAGTACGTCTGCATACCCTCCGCCTCGCATCTGCAGCACCCTGTAAACGCTTACGGTTTGGCGGGTTGCAGGTAAATATAAATATCCGGTGAACCCGTAGTCTCACGTAACCGTTCACTGGAAGGGGATATTTCTTTTCACTTCACACTTCAGCCCCTTGTTTTCTTAAGGCTTTTGACATGGGGGAGTCTTGCCCCCTCCCCGTTCTCCTTCGCTGCGCTCAGGAGCCGGGGT
>PQXD01000042.1:3621-5973 GCA_003194485.1 Deltaproteobacteria bacterium | reverse complement strand
CCTTCGATATTCGGCGGGTCCTGCCCCCGGACCTGAGCTCCTCTTCCGTAACACCCTCACCTTCGGCAATCCGGCTGGCAGGCGACGGCAGATCCCGTATCAGAGAAGACAGACGCAGGGTCTCCTTTTCACGGTCGTCTACCTCCGATAATAAACGTTGCACGAATTCTCCGCTTCCGAGAATCCGCTCGTCTGAGGCAACCCGTATACCCTTTCTTCGAAACGAAAGTACCTGAGACCAACCCCCTGCGCTGCGGACAAGTCCGCCGCCTACCAAGTCCTCTTCCTCCGCCCCTGAGCAATCCCGGCTTCCACAAATTCCTGATAACGATCTCGGGCCTGTTTCAGTCTACTGCCAAAATAAGCGAGCACTGTGTCCGTATCTGCTGATCACGCGCCACCTTTATGCCGGACACCGCTCAGGCAGTAAGCAGGTTTCCCCTGAACTCATCACGGAGCAGTGGTGCGATCCCGCTTTTGATGTCATCGTCCATGCTTTCGACACGTCATCGATGGTTCGCTTTCGCTCGCCTTCCTGTTCCACACCTGACATGATCCTCGTCATGCCTTTTCCGTAACGCTCACTACCCCGGCTCTTAACCGACGCAGCTTACGGTGGTTTGATGTCTGCCCCTGCAGGCCGACATCGGGGGCCGTCCCCCATCTCTTGTATAGTTACGTGCCATTCTGGCACTCATGGCACACCACCACCTCGCGATGATGCCCTTGCCTTCGGCTAGTACTTTTGCTAACCTCAAAATCAGGTAGCGGGATTTGCTACAGAGGACTTCCTGCCACGCCATAGCCTGGGCAAAGGCGGGTCACCCCATAAGTTCACGCCCATGCCGGGCGTACCACCAGCGGCTGCAGCAGACGATCCCGTCGGCAAACAAGTTTGCCTCCGGTCTCGCTCCTGATCCGTGGCCGATTAGGTCCCAAAAAATGGAGGCATTTTCTTGAACGAAAAAGAAGCTATTGAAAAAGCAACCGCTGATGCATTCATAGAATTATACAACTCTGAAATGGGAACATCTTTTTCGATAATTGAATACTCAGATGCCCCAGACATTCGCTGTAAAGATTCTGACGAAAACACATTAAATTTTGAGATCACACTAACTGAGGATCGGCCAAAAGATATTCAAGCTGCTCTTGGGAGATCTGATCACAAAAGTTTGGAGGCATTGAAAAAGCATCTTTCTGATACGAAAGCTGGAAAAGCAAATCCTTTAGAGAGGGTAAGCTATTTACAAGGCAATGTCACAGACATGATGGTCGCAAGAATTAAACCCAAATTGAACAAAGACTATGGTTCAAATGTTGCCCTTGTTGTTAGAGATGCCTCGCCGTTAGCATGGGATTGGGACATGGTGAGTGATCAAATCAAAAACAGGCTTAGCACTGAGAGAAATCCGTTTGATAAAGGTATTTGGATTCTAACTTTCTCAAAGGATAAAATACTCAGAATCATGTGATAAGTTAACCAATTAACTGCATACCCGGCGTTGGGTTTAAGGAAGGACATACACGTGCAGGGCATAGAAGCCGTAGCCATCTTCGTTGCAGTGATTCTTGTCTGGCGTGCGATCTACGTCAATCGCGGCAATATCCGCTTCTGGCAACTTGCTGCTGACCAACCTAATGCGGCATTCGAGTGGATGCAAAGTCGTTCTGACTGGATTGTCCTACGTCCGGAAGATCCCGAAGTCGAGAAGCTCAAGGAAAGAGCCGATTTCGTTGATCCCTTCAAGCTCGTGGTCCTCAGTGTAGGTGGCGTCGTTACAATATTTCCAGTGGAACCTGTCCTGCATTGTACACAACATGAAAAAGATTCAACGCTATGGTCCTGGGTTTGTGTAGTCATCAGAGAAAATGGCAGGATGCCGCTCAAATAATCGAGTAGGCATCCCTACAAAGGTATGCAAGGTGACGTAAACTGAGTTTGAAAACATAACGGCAACTGAAGCTGGAATGGAGCTCCAGGATGCTGATTTAAAAACCGGTGCCACCGGAAAAGGGCAACACTTTCAAAAGGACTTTTCTACAGACTCGTTATCCAACCCACAAGGGAGATAGAGATATGAGTGCAGAACTAAACACAGAAAAAGAGCAACGAAAAGATCCTGTCTGTAACATGGTGGTATCGAGTGACACTGAATATTATTATCATTATGCAGACAAACATTATTATTTCTGCAGTGAACATTGCCTGCACAAATTCAAAGAGCACCCAGAACGATATCTAGATAAGGAAACCTCACCACCTCATGAGACAGGTAACGAGTCAAGTATCTACACCTGTCCCATGCATCCTGAAATTCAACAACAGGGACCTGGCAGTTGCCCCAAGTG
>PQXD01000042.1:0-3395 GCA_003194485.1 Deltaproteobacteria bacterium | reverse complement strand
TTGCCCCAAGTGTGGTATGGCACTGGAGCCGGTTGTGGCAAAAGTTGAAGAAAAAAATGAAGAACTCATCGACATGAGCCGTCGCTTTTGGGTCAGCACCGTGCTGGCTTTGCCAGTGTTTATTCTGGCGATGGTTGCTGATTTGCTACCTGCATGGTTACCGGGAGGGCTTTCCATGCAAACGGTTCAATGGATTGAGTTTGCGTTAGCAACACCTGTTGTATTATGGGGTGGTTGGCCATTTTTCGTTCGAGGTTGGCAGTCCGTCCAGACCTGGAATCTCAATATGTTTACCTTGATTGCACTGGGTGTCTCAGTAGCCTGGGTATACAGTGTAGTTGCCTTATTGTTCCCACAGATTTTCCCGCCCATCATGCAAATGGAAGGCGGTTTGGTAGATGTCTACTTTGAAGCCGCGGCCGTGATCACGGCGCTGGTGCTTCTAGGGCAGGTGCTTGAATTACGCGCCCGCTCACGAACCAATGCGGCCATTCAGATGTTGCTCGGACTCGCCCCGAATACGGCACGCATCGTGCGAAATGATGGAACGGAAGAAGATATCCCGTTGGAGCAGGTACAACCCGGCGATACCTTGCGTGTTCGTCCCGGTGAGAAAGTACCAGTAGATGGTACGGTCATTGATGGTGAGAGTAACGTGGACGAATCCATGGTCACAGGTGAACCCATTCCGGTGGCAAAGTTTGCCGGCGAGAAACTGATCGGCGCGACGGTTAACGGAACCGGCAGTTTATTAATGCGAGCAGAAAAAGTTGGCGCCGATACCTTGCTTGCACAAATCGTCAACATGGTGGCCGAGGCACAACGCTCACGAGCACCGATTCAAAAATTGGCCGATGTAGTGGCAGGTTATTTTGTACCCACCGTTGTTGGCATTGCTGTAATCGCATTTATTGTCTGGTGGGTGTGGGGACCGGAGCCGCGCCTGGCACATGCTGTTGTTAATGCCGTTGCCGTACTTATCATTGCCTGTCCATGTGCACTGGGACTTGCTACACCTATTTCTATCATGGTGGGAACAGGTCGTGGTGCTATGGCCGGAGTTTTAATAAAGAATGCCGAAGCACTGGAGATCATGGAAAAAGTCAATACCCTGGTAGTGGACAAGACCGGTACGCTGACCGAAGGCAAACCAAAACTGGTCGCAGTGCAAGCAGAAGAAGGCTTTACCGAAGATGAAGTATTACGTATAGCCGCCAGCCTCGAACGCGCCAGCGAACACCCTTTGGCAGAAGCGATTGTATATGGCGCAAAAGAGAAGGGGGTTGAGTTGGCTAAGACCAATAACTTCCAGTCCATTACAGGCAAAGGTGTCACGGGTGAAGTGGATAGACATGCGGTGGCGGTAGGGAACATAAAACTGCTGGAAAGTCTGGGTATCAAAGCGGGAGACTTGGCGCAACAAGCGAATAAACAACGCACCGAAGGTAAAACTGTTATGTTGATTGCTATTAATGGCAAGGCAGCGGGATTGATTGGTGTTGCAGATCCCATTAAAGACTCAACACCGGAAGCTATTCGCGATTTGCATGCCGAAGGTATCAAGATAGTGATGCTCACAGGTGACAGTCATGCCACCGCAGAAGCTGTTGCAAGCAAACTGGAGATCGATCTGGTACAAGCTGAAGTATTACCTGAACGAAAAGCCGAAGTCGTTAAACAGCTTCAAGAAGAAGGCCGTATTGTCGCCATGGCGGGTGATGGTATTAACGATGCCCCTGCATTGGCACAGGCTCAAGTCGGTATTGCAATGGGTACAGGTACCGATGTGGCAATGGAAAGTGCTGGCGTCACTTTAGTCAAAGGCGATTTGCGAGGTATCGTTAGAGCCAGACGATTAAGCCGAGCCACCATGCGTAATATCAGACAGAATTTGTTCTTTGCCTTCATTTATAACTCGGCGGGCGTTCCTATTGCCGCGGGAGTGTTGTATCCGTTCTTTGGAGTACTGCTATCACCAATTATTGCTGCCGCAGCAATGAGCTTCAGCTCAGTTTCCGTGATCAGCAATTCGCTCAGGCTTAGACGCGTGCAATTATAAACCTTGAAAGACAATTTTCGATGGCATCAAAGCCGGCCAATCGGCTATCCGGGGGTTTTTCTCCCCCAGCCCCGCAACACCCTGCGTGCGGGTCACTGCCTGCCGACCGGGGAATATAGGACACCCATACTCCTTTTATCCCTACCTTCGATACCTTTTATAATCCTTTTTAAGGCCTCAGCCACGTCTTCCTGGTCCTTTTCTTCAAGCAAGGGATAAAGGGGGAGTGAGAAGAGCCGTTCACTGTTCCATTCTGCATTGGGAAGTACGCCGGGCCTGTAGCCGTATTTTTCCCGGTAAAAACGCTGGAGGTGGATTGCAGGGAAGTGGAGGCCTGTGCCGATATTTTCGTCCTGCAGGGCCGCAAGGAACTGGTCGCGATCAATTGTGAGTGCCTCGATCTCGAGACGCACTACATAAAGATGCCAGGCGTGGTGATGGGGATAGGGGACCTGGCCCAGGGGACGGATCTCGGGGATCTCTGCCAGGAGCCGGTGGTAATTTTCGGCAAGCTCCGCACGCCTCTGGTTAAATTCCTGGAGGCGCGCTAACTGGTGGATCCCGATGGCAGCCTGGAGATCCAGCATGTTGTACTTGTAGCCCGGCTCCTCTACCTCGTATTGCGGAACCCCGCCCTTGGAGTAACGTTTCCAGGCATCCCGCGAAATACCATGGAAGCGGAGTCTGCGCATCCTTTTGGCCCTTTCCTGATCGTTGCAGAGGACCATCCCACCCTCGCCAGTAGTCATATTTTTGATGGGATGAAAGCTGAATACAGCGAATTCACTGTCTGAGCCAACCAGCCTGCCACGATAGACAGTGCCAACCGCATGGGCTGCACCTTCAATAAGGCTGAGCCCCTTTGCCCGGCATATCTCTTTTATTGGATCCAGGTCGCACGGAGCTCCTGCAAAGTGCACTGGAATAACGGCCCTGGTCCTTGAAGACAGGTGTCTCTCCACCCCGGCCGGATTGATCTGCAGGGTCTCCAGGTCCACATCCGCAAAGACCGGCCGTGCACCACACAATTCAATGTTATTTACTGTAGAGGGCCAGGTTATCGAAGTTGTAATGACCTCATCCCCAGGTGCCAAGTCCAGTATAGCCACTGCCAGGTGTAACCCGGCGGTGGCAGAGTTCACAGCAATGGCCTCCTTATTCCCAATCCATTGCAGAAACTCGTTCTCAAAGCGAACAACCTTGGGACCGGTGGTCAGCCAGCCGGAGCGCAGGCTGTCCGCCACCTCGTCTATTTCTGCCTGGCCGATGGTCGGGCGGGAAAATGGCAAAAAAACGGACCTCACAGGGATGTTGCCAGTCATTATACACTCCTTGT
>PQXD01000041.1 GCA_003194485.1 Deltaproteobacteria bacterium | reverse complement strand
GCGCAGCGGAGGAGAACGGGGGAGGGTCTCCCATGCTGCAAAGACCTTAAGAAAACAAGGGGCGAGAGCATGTTGGAAGAAGGAGCTCCCCTGTGTGACCGGTTGCCAATGGACCACGGATAGGGTTCACCGGATATTTATATTAATGGACAATAAATTTGAGGCCTATGTAAACTTTAATATTGGTTCTTACGCCATTGAACTTTATAGGCTGTCCTGGTATAAGACAACATTCGTTTTTTTAGGAGGGTTATTGGGTAATGGAAAAAGTGGCGAGTAAGGTAACTCAGGAACAGACTCTAACTGCCGCTCCCGATCAGGGGGACGCAACTTCTCAAGCAGATTCCCAGGTCTTGGAAGAAGATATGTCACCGGAGGAAGCCGGTGACATGGACCAGTTTGAAGACCTTTTCGAGCAGAGTCTTCGTACCTTTCAGGAAGGAGAGATACTTAAAGGTACCGTAGTGAGCATCAATAAAGAATCCGTTATGATAGACGTGGGATATAAGTCAGAAGGCCTGATCCCGATTCGGGAATTTCGTGACGAGGAAGGAGAAATAAAAGTCTCCACAGGAGATACCGTAGAGGTATTACTTGAACGTTGGGACCCTGATGAGGGAATGTTAAGGCTTTCCCATTCCAAGGCCCTTCGCCGTCAGGTGTGGGAAGAACTGACAAAGGCCTTTGAAACAGAGACGCCTGTGAGTGCCACTGTGGTGTCCAGGGTAAAAGGTGGCCTGTCTGTGAGAATCGGCAACTGCAGATGCGGTGTAATGGCATTTTTGCCCTTCTCTCAAATTGATCTCCGGCCTGTTCGTGATCCCGAGACACTCGCAAACCAGACTATAGAGTGTGTTATCCTGAAATGTAATCGCCGCAGAGAGAATGTCGTGGTCTCACGCAGGTTCCTTCTGGAGAAAGAAATGTCTGAGAAAAGGGTTAATACCCTGGCTTCTCTTGAAGAAGGGCAGATCAGAGAAGGAGATGTCAAAAATATCACAGATTATGGCGTATTTGTGGATCTCGGAGGGATCGACGGGCTTCTCCATATCACTGACATGTCATGGGGACGTGTAGAACATCCGTCCAAGCTCTTTAATGTGGGTGACACGATTAGAGTAAAAGTTCTTACATATGATCGTGAAAATGAGAAAGTTTCCTTAGGCATAAAACAACTTACTGAGGATCCTTGGCTGCGAGTGGAAGAAAAGTACCCTGTGGGGGAAAAAGTGACCGGCAAGGTGGTAAGCCTCACGGATTACGGTGTCTTTATAGAGCTCGAGGAGGGTGTAGAGGGCCTGATTCATGTATCTGAGATGTCGTGGACAAAGCGCATACGTCACCCCTCCCAGATGGTTGATGTAGGAGATATTGTCGAGGCAGTTGTGCTCAAGGTGGACTCTGAGTCTCAGAGGATATCTATGGGGCTGAAGCAAATAGAACCAAACCCTTGGGACCTGGTCCGGGAGCGCTATCCAATTGGTACAGTGATTGAAGGAACAGTAAAGAATATCACTGATTTCGGTCTGTTTATAGGCATTGAAGAGGGTATAGACGGGCTTGTTCATATCTCCGACCTCTCCTGGAGCAAAAGGATCAAGCACCCCAATGAGATTTACAAAAAAGGGGAGACTATCCAGGCCGTAGTGCTTAATGTCGACAAGGAAAAAGAACGGTTTTCACTGGGCGTTAAACAGCTTCATCCTGACCCGTGGGAATCGGCTCCCGAGAGATATCCTGTTGATAGCCAGGTCACCGGTAAAGTGACAAATGTGACGGATTTTGGGGTATTTGTTGAGCTTGAAGAGGGGGTTGAGGGCCTGATTCACATTTCTGAGTTGGGGCCCGGGAAGATCAAGACGCCGGTTGGAATGTTTCAGGTAGGAGATAAAATCAGTGCCAAGGTTATCCATGTAGCCCCTCTGGAAAGGCGTATCGGGCTCTCTATTAAGCGAATATCTGAAGATGAGGAGCGTTCACATTTTGATGAGTACGCCGGCAACAACAAATCTGCCGGCACTACTTTGGGCAGCTTGCTGCAGGAAGAAATAGTACAGCGCAATCGTGCCCGCTCCGAAAAAGACAACAGGAGCCGGGAGGAATAAGCCGGGATCATGCAAGAGTTGCAGGCGCGCAAAGAACGCAGATATGCCCATCCGTTATTGGTAGTTCTTGCCACCATCGGAGGGCTCACCGTAGTCATTATGATAGCGTTTTTTCTGTCAGTATTATGGGCAACAAAAGGCATGTTTACCGGTCCTTCTGTCTACCACGGAGATAAAGTCGGAGTGGTGGAGATCAAAGGACTCATCACCGAGCCTGAGGCCACTTTGAAGGCCCTGAGGGATTTTCGATACGATCAGAAGATTTAAGGCCGTTGTAATCCGCATAGACAGCCCTGGTGGTGCAGTTGGGGCATCCCAGGAACTTTTTGAAGAGGCCCTCAGGCTGAACAAGGAAAAACCCGTAGTGGCTTCCCTTGCCACAGTGGCGGCATCAGGTGGATATTATGCATCCTTAGGTGCCAGGCACATTGTGGCTAACCCGGGCACGGTGACCGGAAGTATCGGGGTTCTTATGAAGGTCCCCAATATAGGGGCTTTGCTGGAAAAACTCGGGATAAAGACAACCGTGGTCAAGAGCGGGACTTTCAAGGATTTGGGCTCCATCACCAGGGATATGACAGAAGATGAACGGGCATTACTCCAGGAAGTAATACAGGACATTCAGAAGCAATTCATAACGGCGGTAGCCAAGAGCAGAAAGCTTCCCGAAGAGCAGGTTTCGGCCCTTGCTGACGGGCGTATCATGACAGGCCATCAGGCCCTGGATGCCAAACTGGTAGACGAGTTGGGCAATTTCAGCGTAGCCGTGGATAAGGCTGCAAGTCTGGCGGGAATAGAAGGCAGACCTGAGCTTATCTACCCCGAGAGAGATCGCCTTTCAATCATAAGAGATCTTCTACGGGAAGAAGGAGCAAAGACCTTGGGCAATGTCCTTGGTCAGTTACTAAGATCTCCCGCAGGTAATTCTGTTTCCTATGGGATCTGAGCAGCAGCCACGGTCTATATTGAAGGGTGATCTTATTGCCCGGTTGCAGCATAATTTTCCTCAGCACCTGAAAAAGGACCTCAAAACCGTTGTAGATATGGTCTTCGATGCGATGATTTCAGCGCTTAAAGAAAAAGGAAGGATAGAGATCAGGGGCATAGGAAGTTTTTCACTGCAAAGGCAAAAGGGACGGGAATTCGTGAACCCCAAGACAGGTCTGCTGACAATATGTCCTTCAAGCTATCGCATAATTTTCAGGGCGGGTAAGGAACTAAGGTCTGATGACTAATGCTCCATTCCCCTGTCTCTCTATGCCTTCTTTTCTATAAAAGCCGAGACATCACCCTTACCCTTTCTGAGCACCAGTGTCTCGTCATTCACCAACGATATCACGCTTGATGGTACCGCTGGGATAATTCCACAGTCTATCACCATAGCCAACCTCTTTCCCAGGACTTCATTAATCTCTTTGGGATCTGACCATACAGGTTCATTGCCTATGCCTGCCGAGGTACTTATAAGCGGGTTCCCAAGGGCATCAGCTATTGCTTTACAGACCGGGTGATCTGGAATACGAATTCCAACGGTGCGGCGTTTTGTAAGCATCATCTTGGGGACTTCCCTGGATCCCTCCAGGATAAAGGTGTAAGGGCCCGGCAGAAACCGCTTCAATATTCTGTAGGCATAGTCTGTCACAAAGGCATATCTGCTTATGTCTCTCAGATTTGCGCACACAAAACTGAAGGGTGTGCTTTTATGAAGTCCCTTGATTTGGTAAATGCGTCCGATAGCTTTTTTGTTAAAGATGTCAGCTCCTATGCCATAACAGGTATCTGTGGGGTATACGATTATCTCTCCCCTCCTCAAGATCTCTGCAACCATGTTTATCTGGCGTGGACTGGGTCTTTTGGGATCTATTTCCAGCAGCAATTTCTATCCTCCATGTTTTTTTCTACATTTATTGAAAAAAAACCCTATTTAGAGTACCTAATATGACCTGTGATTGGCAAATTCAGTTTCGGTTATTAACCTGATACTGAATCAAGATTCATAAACCCGGACATTCTCCTCTATCAGGAACCTTATTAAATAAATGGGAATCTCCATTTATATCATGTCCGGGTCTGCGTCCAGAAATTTTTCATAAGGAGAATTTTTATGAAACTAGACCCAACTAAAATGAAAGACTGGCAGATTTCCGAAGCTGCCGAAGAAAACATGAAGACCGTATATCAGCTTGGCGAGGAACTGGCCCTTGAAAAGGAAGAGCTTCTTCCGTACGGCCATTACGTAGCAAAGATCGATTATGCCAAGGTATTGGAACGTCTCAAGGGCAGACCGGACGGAAAATATATCGACGTGACTGCTGTCACGCCGACTCCTCTGGGTGAAGGTAAAAGCACCTGTGCAGTAGGTCTGATGGAAGGTCTCGGCAAGAGGGGCAAGAAAGTGATGGGAGCTATACGGCAGCCATCCGGAGGGCCCACTTTCAATATCAAGGGCAGCGCTGCAGGAGGGGGGCTTGCGCTGGTCATTCCGCTTTCGAAGTTTTCTCTCGGACTCACAGGCGATATCAACGCCATCATGAATGCCCATAATCTGGGCATGACCGCCCTTACTGCACGCATGCAGCATGAATCGAACTACACAGACGAACAGTTGGCCAGGAGGGGGCTGAAGCGTCTCAATATCCACCCCAAGAGCGTGGAATTCAGGTGGATAATCGATTTCTGCGCCCAGGCCCTGAGGAACATAACTCTGGGAATCGGGGGCAGAATGGATGGTTTCACTATGCAGAGCGGTTTCAACATAGCCGTCAGTTCGGAAATCATGGCGATACTCGCGGTAGCGAATGACCTCAAGGATCTCAGAGAACGTATAGGCCGGATAGTCCTTGCCTATGACCGTACAGGAAAGCCTGTTACTACAGAGGACCTTGAAGTGGCCGGCGGCATGACTGCCTGGATGGTGGAGGCCATTAATCCCAACCTCATGCAGACTATTGAAGGCCAACCTTGTATGGTACATGCAGGACCGTTTGCAAACATTGCCATAGGTCAGTCTTCGATCATTGCCGACAGGATCGGATTGAAGCTTACCGACTACCTGGTAACTGAGAGCGGCTTTGGCGCTGATATAGGCTTTGAGAAATTCTGGAACCTCAAGTGTCGCTTCAGTGGGCTAAAGCCTAACTGTGCAGTGGTAGTGGCCACCATCAGGGCGCTTAAATGCCACGGCGGAGCCCCCATACCCCGTCCCGGTCGCCCGATGCCAGAGGAGTATAATACTGAGAATGTAGAGTGGGTGGAAAAGGGATGCGCAAATCTGATCCATCATATCGAGACGGTGAAAAAGGCGGGCATCAACCCGGTGGTCTGTATTAACGCTTTTTATAATGATACAAAGGATGAGATCGCCATGGTGCGCAGGCTGAGCGAGCAGGTAGGAGCACGGGTGGCAGTATCAGAACACTGGCTTAAGGGTGGAGACGGTGCGCTGGAATTTGCAGACGCGGTTGTCGAGGCCTGTGAAGAAGAGAACGAGTTCCGTCTCCTTTACGATCTTGACATGCCGATTCGCGAGCGCATAGAGCTGATCACCAGGGAGGTCTATGGCGGTGACGGCGTAACTTACAGCCCGGAGGCCCTTGCCAAGGCCAAGGCCATGGAACAGGATCCCGAGATTTCCAAGCTGGGGACCTGCATGGTAAAAACCCATCTCAGCCTTGCAGACGATCCGAACGTCAAGGGTGTACCCAAGGGATGGAATCTCCTTGTACGGGACATCTTGACTTACAAGGGTGCGGGTTTTGTGGTCCCGGTCGCCGGCGCCATAAGCCTCATGCCCGGAACCGGCTCTGACCCTGCCTATCGCAGGATCGATGTAGACACGGATACCGGAAAGGTCAGAGGTCTCTTCTAAACCAGGGATAAGCGCCTCGCCCCTGGAGAGATTGCTCCGGGGGCTTTGGGCCACTCAAAATATCTTACCCATCGGGGTCAAAGTGGCACTGAACCCCTTTGTAATGGCAGGTATACTCTGTTACGTGATGAGTGTCATCGTGTGGCTGATGGTCCTCTCCAGGGTGGACGTGAGCTATGCCT